>CAJQPF010000114.1 GCA_905480095.1 uncultured Flavobacteriales bacterium | reverse complement strand
CGCAAGTCCCACTAAAAACACCTTCCGAGAATCTCATCGGTTTCGATCAGTATGCGCGAAAGAGCTACCCTGTTTTGTTTCTTTGGATCACAACAGGGTGTGTTTTACTTTATTATGGTGCCGGGCTCTTTATTGATGGCGCATCGGACTTGGCCCGCAACTTCAATATTAGCGAACACGTTATAGGCCTCACGGTCGTCGCATTTGGCACAAGCATCCCCGAGATTGCCGCTTCAGTTACAGCAGCTCTGAAAGGACAGTCCGAGCTGAGTATAGGCAATATTATCGGATCGAACATCATGAATATTCTATTCGTTTTAGGGGTGACGACCACTCTTTCTGAAATAGAGATTGACCCGAATATGATTACAGGAGATTTCTGGTGGATGTTAGGAACGACAGCGCTTCTCTACCCTATTCTAACAATCGGAAAAAAGGTAAGCAGAGTCCATGGTGCGATTTATCTCACGTGCTATATCGTGTATGTTTGGCTTGCTCTGACGTAATAAATTTGATGATTCAAATAAGAACATTAACTTCGCAAGTATGAGTGTACATAAAGACGCAAAACGTATTACGACCCAAGTGCTTCATGAGATGAAGCAAAATGGGGAGAGAATCGCGATGTTAACTGCATACGATTTCTCCATGTCGCGACTTGTAGATCAGGCTGGCATAGACATCATCCTTGTTGGTGACAGTGCATCTAATGTTATGGCTGGTCATGAGACAACACTTCCAATTACCCTAGACCAAATGATTTACCACGCCTCCTCGGTTGTTCGCGGGGCAAAGAGAGCGTTGGTCGTTGTGGATTTGCCGTTTGGGACGTACCAAGGGAATTCTAAGCAGGCATTGAATAGTGCGATTCGCATCATGAAAGAAAGTGGAGCGCATGCTGTAAAACTTGAAGGTGGACGTGAGGTTAGAGAGTCCATTGAGCGGATTTTATCTGCGGGCATACCTGTGATGGGGCATTTGGGGCTCACGCCACAATCCATTTACAAATTTGGCACTTATACCGTGCGGGCCAAACAAGAAGAGGAGGCGAAGCTTCTTAGGGAAGATGCAAAAATGCTGAACGATATCGGTTGCTTTTCCATTGTTTTCGAAAAGATCCCCGCTTCGCTTGCAGGAGAAGTCACAGCTTCTGTTGCATGTCCTACTATTGGAATTGGTGCTGGAGCGGATTGTGATGGACAAGTCTTGGTGTTGCATGATATGCTTGGAATCACCCAAGATTTTTCACCGAGATTTCTGCGTCGATATTCAAATCTAGGTGATCAAATGCTTGACGCCATTGAAAATTATGTGAGCGACGTACGTTCTCGCGACTTCCCTTCGAAGGATGAGCAATACTAACAGAGACAAATCGCAAAATTCAAATGACGCGTCTCGCAAGTTTGCGCGTCAACCCAAGAAGCCCATCGTTATGAGTACGGCTTCTACTTTACAAGTGCTTTACGAGGACAATCACATTATTGCTATCAATAAGCGTTCAAGCGATATTATTCAGGGTGATGGAAAGGGAGATAAAAGCTTATGTGAAGTCGTCGCAGAATACGTCGCTAAGAAGTACAACAAACCAGGAAAAGCATTTATCGGGACGGTGCACCGTCTTGACCGACCAGTCAGTGGTGTGATTCTATATGCAAAGACTTCCAAAGCGTTGTCTCGTCTCACCATCATGTTTCGTCACCGAGAAATCCAAAAAACCTATTGGGCCGTCGTAAAACCGACAATCATCCCTGCAGAAGGTCACGTCGTTAATTTCCTTAAAAAAAATCCCAAGCTCAATAAAAGCTTTGCGCATTCTCGTCCTGGGGATGACCGCAAAGAAGCAGAATTGATGTATAAAGTTTTGGGAGAAAGTGACCATTTTACCTTTGTAGAAGTCATGCCAAAGTCGGGACGCCATCATCAAATTAGAGTGACCCTGGCCTCGTTAGGCTCACCAATTAAAGGGGATGTGAAGTATGGCGCAAAGAACACAAACGACAACGCCTCTGTTCACCTACACGCAAGACGAATCGATTTCATACACCCTGTAAAACACGAGGCGATTACCATTATCGCGCCTCCTCAGGAAGATACAATTTGGAATGAGTTTGTGAGACTTGATTTAAAGCTTAACAGGAAGTAACAAAAGTTACTTGGGATCGGAAAAAGAAGATGTAAATTTGTTCTTCGCAATTAAGATGTCAGCGAAAAAGAACAATCAACAAACGCAAAATAAATGAGTACTCCAGAAAACATTAACTGTCTGATTATCGGATCGGGGCCCGCAGGATTTACAGCTGCGATTTATGCTGCGAGAGCAGATATGAAACCCGTACTTTACCAAGGTGGGCAACCAGGCGGCCAACTTATGGAAACGACTGAAGTAGATAACTTCCCAGGCTATGCTGAAGGAGTTAATGGTCCACAAATGATGATGGATCTAGAAGCACAGGCCAAACGATTTGACACGGATGTCAGATCCGGCTGGATTACCAAGGTTGATTTTTCTGGGGATGTCAAAAAGGTTTTTGTGGGAGATGGGGACGATGCGCACGAAATCCATGCAAATACAGTCATCATATCAACTGGAGCTTCAGCGAAATGGTTGGGACTGGAGAGCGAAATACGCCTCCGTGACATCGGTGGAGGCGTAAGCGCTTGCGCTGTATGTGATGGGTTTTTCTACCGTGGACAAGATGTGGTTATCGTGGGTGCTGGTGACTCTGCGTGTGAAGAAGCGTCATATCTCGCCAAGCTCTGTCGCAAAGTGACCATGCTCGTCCGTCGTGATGAAATGAGGGCATCTAAAGCGATGCAGAATCGTGTGAAATCAATTGAAAATATCGAGATTTTATACAACACTGAAACTGTTGAGGTTTTAGGCGCAGAAGGGGTTGAGGGTGTGAGATACCGCAACAACATCACAAACGAAGAAGCAGACATCGCTGTCACTGGATTCTTTGTGGCCATCGGACACACGCCAAACACTGCGGTGTTTAAAGATTGGATAGACCTGGACGAACAAGGATACATCATCCAATCTAAGCCAGGGTCTTCATACACAAACGTAGAAGGCGTATTTTGGAGTGGAGACTGTGCCGACAAGATCTATAGGCAAGCTGTAACGGCTGCCGGATCTGGCTGTATGGCCGCGCTTGATGCTGAACGTTATTTGGCTGCAAAAGGCATACATTAAATGTTGAGGGTTGCGCTCATTTTATTCGTAGAGTGCACATTATTCATTCATATGAGTGCCCAGAATCACACGCGAGACAATGGGGTCTGTGGGCCGTTCTCCAAGGAGGAATTGTTAGGTCAAATAACACCTTCCTCACATTCAGCATTCTCTCTTGTCCCTCAAAAATACACGTCAAAATCTGGAATATATTTGAGGACCGAAGCCTTACAAGCATTTAAATCTTTACATCAAGCAGCAATAGATGAAGGTTTGGAAATCAAAATTTTAAGCGCAACAAGGTCGTTCACTTACCAACAATCAATTTGGGAACGGAAGTGGGCGAAACCCCGATACATGGGATGGGATGATTTTGACAAAGCCTTAGACATACTTACGTACAGTTCTATGCCCGGAACCTCTCGCCATCATTGGGGTACGGATATAGATCTCAATGCCTTTGAGAATGCGTATTTCGAAAGCGGTGAAGGACTTGAGGTGTATGAATTTCTAAATCGATGCGCGGGCACGTTTGGTTTTCAGCAAGTTTACACATCTAAGGAAACACCTCAATCCCCTCGCTCAGGATATGAAGAGGAAAAATGGCATTGGTCCTACACGCCCATTTCCATCCCCATGTTGAACGCCTATAACGCATTCATTTCAACAAAAGACATTCAAGGATTTCAAGGAGCCAGTCAAGCTGATTCAGTGAAAATCATTCACGATTACGTGAACGGCATCAGAATCCTAGACCTCGAATAAAATCTACGTTCTCTGGTATCCATCATGATACACATGAAATTGGATATCTTCGCGACATGGATTCCAGAGCAAAAAACATACTTCTGATGCACTTTGTAATCCTGATTTTTGGGTTTACCGGGATTTTAGGAAAGCTGATCACCATTGAGGCGATCCCTTTGGTTTTCTGGAGAACCCTGATCGGAGGGGGAGCCATCTACGTTTGGCTTAAAGTGAGGCGAAAAGTATCCAAAAAATCAACTTCAGATGTACTGAAAATGGGCGGCATAGGTCTTCTCGTTGCGATCCACTGGATTACTTTTTTTGCCTCCATAAAAATCAGCAACGTCAGTGTTGCATTGACGATGCTTGCGACCAGCCCCATGTTTATCGGATTCCTAGAACCACTTATTTTTAAGCGAAAAATCGACTGGAGAGAATTGACTGTGGCAGGTGTGGTTCTCCTAGGTGTGGGCACAATATTTAGTTTCGACACAACCTATCACATGGGGATGATCCTTGGCATCATTTCAGCATTTTTCGCATCGCTTTTTGCAACCTTTAATGGCGTTCTCATCAAAACACACGATGCCAGCAACATCTCATTGGTAGAACTTCTTTCAGCGAGTGCCGCCATATTCCTTCTTTTGTTTTTTACCGGCGAAGTCAACGGAGATCTTTTTGTGCTATCTGGCCAAGATTGGTTTTGGATCACCATACTCGCACTTGTTGCCACCTCATTCGCGTTCATCGCATTTACATCTGTTATGAAAGTCCTGACGCCCTTTACCACTTCTGTCGCAATCAATTTAGAGCCCATTTACTCGATCATTTTGGCGGTCATCATCTTTGGAGACGAAGAAATTATGGGTCCTCGATTTTATATAGGTGCGTCAATTATTATCGGTGCCGTAATGCTAAATACGATATTAAAAAGGAAAATATAAAGTCAACACAAAGCAAGTGTATTAACTTGTCGACATGGAAATAGTCATCGCAGAATTCAAGATTGAAAGACGAGTTAGGGCCATGGCTCATAAGTTATCCGAAGATCACAAAGCCTCTGGAAACCCATCCCCCCCTGTTTTAATATGTGTACTCAACGGCGCGTTTATGTTTTTCTCAGATCTTGTGAAAGACATGGGTATAGAGATTGAAGTGGATTTCATTCGGGCCCGTTCTTATACCGGAACGGACAATTCAGCGGGTGTCTCATTCACAAAAGAGTTAGAAATTGACCTCACTGGAAAGCGTGTCTATATCGTGGATGACATGGTGGATACAGGCAAAACCATGAATGCCGTCAAGGAGAGAGTCTTAAAAGGAGGTGCGCCAAATGCAAAAGGGAAACCTGAAGATGTCAAGGTCGTGACGTTGGTCGATCGAAAATCTGGAACCTACCCCGTCGACTTCACATGCTTTCCCGACATGGGGGAAGAATGGTTTGTCGGGTACGGTTTCGATTTAGATGGCCTTTGCAGGAACTATCGCAACATTTACGACTCTAAGGCTTAGTACGTTGAATTGAGGCTGTTAAGGCACCGATAAATCACCAGTCTAAAGACCAGTAACGTTCGTCACTGCAGTCAATGTCAAATGTTTCTGTGCGGATGCCATTCTCAAATCCGCATAAACTGTTACCGAAAGCAGAATTTCCACAGTCCGCTTCAAGTGTGTAAACCCCCCTCCACATTTCAAAAGTCATCGTTTCTCCAGGAGAGATCACATATTCATCTCCATTGGGGAAATCAACTTCACAGTTACACCACAGACGAGGGTTTTCAAGAATAATTACACCCTTGACTTCACATCTATCACATGCGCTGAATGTAGCGATTGTGAATATGAGAACCAGACCACGAAAAAAAATGTTGGAAATAAGTTTCATGTCTCAAAGTTAAATGATTCTTTCCTAAATAGATACCTTCTTTTTTAAAGTGACAATGATGTCTAGCATCCACATTCGTCTTATCTTGTAAATCTTAAACTTAGATGATGAAGTATTTCGTTGCGACTTTGGCTTGCTTGCTTTCTTTGAGCGTCTTCGGACAGACGTCGGAAAGTTGTGACTCTTTGGCACAAATCGCACTCGTCAACCCTGGGCCATTCAGTTACAGCAGCATTAACGAATCAGACAACATCCGAAACGGACCCGAGTATTTCGGGGCAAACATTTATTATCCAACAAATGCGAGTGGTCCATTAAGCAGCATCGTCTTGGCGCCTGGCTTTATGAATTTTGAATCCACACTTCAAAATTGGGGCCCTTTTTTGGCGGCCCATGGTATTGTTACAATGACCATTGGCACGAATTACTTAACGGATAGCCCGACGCAAAGAAAAGCAGCTTTGTTAGATGCCATTGTCACTTTAAAAGAAGAACAAACCAGAGTTGGCTCTCCACTCTTCAATGCGCTCGATATCGATCGTTTTGCCGTAGGAGGATTCTCAATGGGCGGTGGTGGTGCCCAACTCGCAGCAGCAAGTGACCCTTCGATTAAGGCGGTCATCGCACTCTACCCCTATCTGAACAACGTGAGCGAAGCAATGCTTAACCACAGCAGTCCCCTGCTTGTCATCGCTGGGGCATTGGATCTCATCGCCATCCCCAATTTGCATGCAAATGTCCATTATGACGCAACACCAGACAGCACCCCCAAGCAACGGTATGAAGTTCAAAACACCGGCCACGACCCTCTAATAGGACCTTATGGTGGTTATGGAGAAGTTGGATCAAAAGTACTGTGCTGGCTCGAAGCATTCCTAAACGCCGACCATTGCTACTGCCCCCCCCTACTCAATATCCCTGATACAGCATCCGATTTCGAACATAACATTGTCTGCGAGACCTTATTTGTTCAGGGGTGTACTGACGTGACAGCCTGCAACTACAGCCCTGACGCCACTGTCGACGACGGAAGTTGTGAATCACAATCGTGCGCCTGCCCTGGCGACATTACGGGCGACTATGCGGTGACTGTAGCGGATGTCTTGTTGGCGCTTTCTGAATTTGGATGTTTGGCGAACTGCACAGCCGATATCGATGGGAATGGCTATGTGAACGTTTCTGACATTCTAGATTTGTTAGCCCTGTTCGGCACTGCCTGCTAACCCCAACGCATGCCCTGTCGTAACTTAAGTCACTTAGCGCTTTCTTTAATCCTTCATGTTAATTATAAGAGCAGCAAGCACACCAGGAACCCAACCAAAACATGTCAATATTGATACTATCACTATTGATCCACATCCCTTATCAAGAACGGCAAGTGGAGGTAATATAATTGCCAATAATACTTTGAAACATCCCATCATGTAAAGATACTAAAATCTTACAGAAAGTTATGGGAAACGCATCTTGCGGGTACGTTAGTTGATGAATGGGAATAAGAAATTTCTAGTCTTAGGTTTGCAAATATGGCAATCACATAACTAACTTTCACGAAATTTATTTTCAATAATTAAACAATATGGACGCGCTCGTACTCATTGCCACAATACCTGTTTTTATATCCTTATATGGTGTCATAAAGAAGCAAAGATTCTTCTTTTTGCTTGGATACTTTTTATTTTCTTTTCTTGTTGTTCCTGATGAGATTTCAAGATACATAGACAGTCCAGACATTTCACATATTTTATTTGCAGTTGTTTTTGGACTTCAAGCCATTTTAACCTTTCCAAACAAACTCAATTATGATGGCACAAAAGTTTTTAAGTCATTCGGAATTAAAACAATGGCATCTCTTTTTCTCATCAATATTATAGCTGTATTATTAATAAATCTTCATCCTGAGTCATTGGTAGAAGATGTTCCAAATAATGGACAGACACTTAACATCGCAATGATAATTCATGGCGTTTTTGCATTGATACCATTGGTCGGTTGTTATCTAATGTTATCAAACAAAATGGAGATAAAGTCAAACTAATCAACTTTAGTTAGAAATCTCTTCCCCCTAGTCTTGCTCTTGCTGTTACATGAGGTTATATGGGTGCGGTAGAAATACCGTGTCTTCCACTTGAGGATATGCCTAGGTTACATATAAAATAATGGTTGTATCTTTTATGTCTTAAATGCAAGACGATGAGACCCTTATTTGCTTTTTAACATGCTTGATTGGTGTAAGTCTGGTTGGACAAGATTGTGAGTATAATTCTATCAATATTGAGGTCGTTGGTTCTGATGCAGCGATTGGATGGAACATCACTCAAGACAATGGATGGGCCTTGGTTTCAGGAGCATTAGATTCATATGAAAACATTTGTCTTGAAGATGGGTGTTATCCTTTTAACATGTATGATGGCAACGGAGATGGATGGATTGAGACTACAATCACAATTTCTTACTCATTGACAAATGAGGTGATATTCTCAGGAACACTGGAATATGGAAATGTTGAATCATAAAATATTCAAATAGGAGATTCAATTGAATGTACTTCTGGCTGTATAGACCCCACGGCTTGTAACTACAGTAATGATGCTTCTGAAGACGATGGTTCTTGTATATATCCAGAAGAAGGAAACACATGTGACTCGTTTTGCCAAGAAGACCTTAACTCAGATGGGGTCATTACAATACAAGATTTACTTCTCATACTTAGCGAGTTCGGTTGCATTACAGCATGTGAGAATGATATCACTCAAGATGGGTATGTAGCCGTTGATGATTTGTTGCTTGTCCTTAGCGAGTTTGGAAACAGTTGTGAAGCTGAGCCAGAGTTCTCATGTGGAGAAGACATATCTCACGAAGGCTACGACTACAGCACAGTTTTAATCGGTAATCAGTGTTGGTTCTCTGAGAACTGCCGTTACTTGCCTGAGGTATCGCCTTCCACCATCGTGAATGCGACAACTCCTTACTACTACGTATACGGCTTTGAAGATACAGATGTAGAAGTGGCTAAATCAACGGAAAACTACGAGACTTATGGAGTCCTATACAACTGGCCTGCCGTGATGACTTAGGGTATTTGTCCTACAAGTTGGCATTTGCCATCAGATGAAGAATGGCAAAATCTAGAAATATCTTTGGGGATGAGTGCATCAATTGCAATGAAACTTGGCTTTAGAGGAACAGATGAAGGATCTCAAATGAAATCTATTTCAGGTTGGTATAATAATGGAAATGGAACAAACACAAGTGGTTTCAACTCTAAACCTGGTGGTTTATTAGCTGGCATAGAATTCTACTACGGGCTTGAACTTCATGCGTTTTGGTGGACATCAACGGCCACAGACAACAACTATTTAGCACGTCAACTTGTATTTAGTGATACTTCAATCTCTAGACAATTTGAAAACCCAACTGTAGGTTTTCCGCCCGCTGCATAAAAGACTAAAGAATATAGACAAGCTGAATACCCAGTAAAC
>CAJQPF010000113.1 GCA_905480095.1 uncultured Flavobacteriales bacterium | reverse complement strand
TTCAACACCTAAATTTGGACTGGACCACACTACTTTTTGATCCACTCTCTCTTCAATATGAATCCTACACCGGAGGTTAACCGCCATCACAACGGAAGGCATACCTAAGTAATCCTGGTGCTCGCCATAAAGACACACCCTGCCCGGAGCAGAAACAGTAAAACGTCTATTTACCTTAGAATCCATAGAATACAAATATCGTCAGAATGCTGGTTTTAAAATCGCCAAATATGGCGCACGTGTAGCGGTGTAAATAGACGATGCTGTGAGAACAAAGATCACAAGCCGAGATTAACTACTTACTCCCCAAATACGTGCAAAAAAAGTGTCAATGTATTCTTTCTCTCGTCCCTTCGGAGGGCCGACGATGGTCTCAATCATTTCATACGCGCCACCTTCCTCTTCAAGATGGAAACTGAAAATATAATCTGTTTTATTTCCCTCCTTGTCAAAGTAAGCGCCAAACCTAAGGTCGTTGAATAACAATTTCCCCTCCACGTTATTTATGGTGAAAAAATTATCGCTAAACCAACGCAACTTGGTAATGGTGTAATCTGTGTCAATGTTCTTGAGCAACGCATGCTGCTTCTCTATGCGCGAAAATTTAACTGGAACCGTATCGTAGAATGAGTAAAGACCTACATAATATGCATCATTTGTTTCTGCAGTACACGACCAAAGCACATTGTTGAAAATGGTGGGAGAAGTTATTGTTCTGGTCACCTCAATGTTTTGAGCTTTCAATTCATTCTCAAAAACCGTCTGCACTCTCGACTTGTTGTATACCGTAAATAACAAATAAGACGTACTTAGTATCAAACCGAGATAATTGACAACCCTCCTTGTTCGCTTTGTGCGGATTAGAAATAAGGTGATTGCGAGGCTCAGAAGCAAAGGTATCGTATACAAAGGATCGACTACAGCAACCGTCCCCCAGCTTACTCGGTAGTCAGAAAATGGTGCAAAAACCTGTGTGCCGTAGACTGTAAAACAATCTAAAATAATGTGGGTGAAAAAGGCTAGAAACAGCATCATCTGCCATTCCTTTCTCGTGACGAGAGAAGTTGTTTTGTTAAATCGATGAATCAACCATCCCAACAAAATCGCAAAGAGGACAGAAAATAACAATGAATGAGAAATACCTCTGTGAAAAATAAGCTCACCAAGCTCAGACATAAATGGTCCCGAAAGCACATCTAAATCTGGAATGGTCCCCCCTATTGCACCCCAAAATATGGCTCTATTTCCAAGCTTCCTTCCTAAAACAGCTTCCCCTACCGCAGCACCAAGAACCAATTGTGATAATGAATCCATAAATTGAAATTTGAGGGTGCAAATTTAATCCATGTTAGATCAATTCGAGTTGATCTTTTCACGTTGTTAACAAAAGTAGTGAACTTGTTTTGGCTTAACGCATTTGCTGGAAATATTAATGGCATCAGCAACATACAAGCGCTCGACGTTAATTCCTTCCCTAACCCTTGTTATGGAGACATAACGCTTACTTGGGAGGGTGGTGACCAGGTCGCTGACGTCGTGGTATTTGACCAACTCGAAAAAAAAGCTGGCGTATTCCTAAACGTGACTCAAGGGCAGAAAATCAATCTTAATGTGAGCGCAGGAATGTATATCTTAAACATAAGAAGTGACAACCATACAGGATCAATTACAGTGGACGTTCTAAGTGAATAGACGTTCTTCAATATACAAGCAAAAGCCCTCCTAAGTTTGGAGGGCTTTTTTATTACCAATAGTGTTTTTCATGACATAGGACGGACCATTCTCTGACATTAAAATGACATCAATTCAGAGACATGGCAATAATTTTACATTATTAAACAATTCAAACAGGTAAGATGAACATTAAACAATTGATTTCTTTCGTGATTTTAACAGGTGTTATTCTTGTAAAATCAGCAGCTGCACAAACCATCGTTTATGATGAAATATCGATGAATCCAGGAAATGCTGACATGGTTTTTTACTCAATGGAAAACGGTACTGTCTCATCAGCTCTACAATCTTCATGGGATATCGCCTTTGAAGTGACACCGATGGGTTCAACAATAAGAATAAATGGAGGAAGTGGATGCGAGTTAATGATGTATGGAGGGATCGAAACGTGGGACAACATTGATGCTTCAGTCATTGAAACGCTCCCTAATATTTATAATGACCCTTCGAACTGGGAATTGGGGGCCTATTCCCAAGGTGGAGACGGCGTATTTGACATTGGATGGGGGCTTTATAATATTGTCACTCATATCGTCACAGGCACTAAAGTGTATATTCTTAAACTGAGTGATGGAACATTGAAAAAAACGAAGATTACCTCGCTCGAAGCTGGAGAATTTAAATATGTTTACGCAAACATTGACGGCTCTGACACACAGGAGCTTTCTGTCGTTCAATCCGATTATACAGACAAGAATTTTGTGTACTTCGATTTTGAAAGCGAAATGTTAATGGATCTTGAGCCTGTGAACACTTCATGGGATATGGTCTTCTTAAAATACATCACTGACCTCGGTGGTGGATTCTATTATCCTGTGACTGGATGTCTCGTAAACAAGAATGTAAGGTCTCAACAAGTAGAGGGTTTATTTGACCCATTCTACGAGGGTGAGTTCAATTCTGAGCTCAATAACGATTTAGCAAACACGATAGGATATGATTGGAAAGACTACGACATGAATTTGGGCGCCTATATTTTAGCAGATGACAGATGTTATTTTGTGTCAGAGGCCAATGGAATAACATGGAGAGTGGTTTTTACAGCGTTTGAAGGATCCGCAACTGGAATCATTGAACTGGGGAAAATTTTCGAAGAAGCACCCTTGAATGACGTGAATGATTTTAACAGCACAAACGACTTAGATGAATTTACACTCTATCCAAACCCAAGTTCGAGTGGACAGGTTAGCCTCCAATTAAACAACAATTCTTCTGTGTCAGTTCACATCTATAACACGATGGGGTCTTTGGCATCAGCACCAATGAATTTTATTGGAGAACGAAACGTCAACCTGCAAGTTAACGATCTGTCACAAGGCGTATATCTTGTTGAGGTTCGTTCAAGTGAAGTTTCATATTTCAAACAACTTATCATAGAGTAGTTATATGCTCCAGAAAAAGTTTAATATATATTTGAGTGTCCTATTCGCTATCACGTTTTACACTCATAACATTGTTGAGCTTTCAGCCCAAACTTCACTCTATTTCAGCATCACCAATGATGATGACGAAGGGGTGGCATTTGCGACAATAGAGATTCCCGAGCTAGAGGCATATACAACTACAGATTTCGAAGGTTATGCGATTCTGAACGTCGATGAGCTGATTATCTCAGACTCAATAGAGGTCATCTTTAGTCATGTGTTTCATGAAACAAGCCGCCGCCGTTTAAGCCGTGCTGACATGACTGAAAAACCCATTCATTTGTCACTTAAAAAGAAAGTGGTTAATGTCTCGGAGGCCGTTATTACTGGTCAGTTGAACGCCATACATCAAGACAGTACAATAAGATCTGTGAGGGTCTTGGACCGAAGCATTATTGAGGGTCGCTCAGCAACCACTGGACGAGATTTGTTTAGAAATGAGTTGAACATAAAGACCTCAGAAGATGCAATTTTAGGAAGTGGCATTTCAATGGGAGGTCTTGGAGGAGAAAACATCAAGATTCTCATAGATGGGATCCCTGTCATCGGAAGACTGAATGGTGGCATTGACTTATCTCAAATTGATTTGTCAAATATTGAACGTGTTGAAGTCATTGAAGGTCCAATGTCCGTTGAATATGGGACCGATGCGTTGGCGGGCACAATTAATTTCATTTCAAAAGACAAGTCCTATGACTCATTTAATTTGTCAATTGGCAACAAGTATGAGTCTACAGGTCAGTATTCTCAAACAATTAATAATTACATACAAAACAGTTCTGGGAAAATTGCGATTAACGCAAGCAGGTTGTATTTCGATGGATGGTCTCCCGGAGACAAAAGAATAGACTGGATCAACAATTATTATGCGGACAGCGGGAGAGTGAATCTCTGGAAGCCCAAACTGCAGTATACATTTGGCGTGAAGGGATGGTACGCATTAGACAATTGGACGATTATACCATCAATAGGCATGTTTAATGAAAAACTCATCAATAATGGATATCCAAGAGCACCTTATGGTGAAGTTGCTTTTGACGAGCATTACTTGACCCGAAGGTATAACTCATCACTCACATTAAACCATTACAATTCAAACCTTAAAGATCTGGAGGTTTTGTTTTCATTAAACACATTCAGACGATATAAATATAGATACAGCAGCGACTTAACCACTTTAAACACGAATTTGATTTCAGGCAATGGTGAGAGTGACACAACATCTTTATATGAAATAAAAAGCAGGGGAAACCACCTGATGAAACAAACCGAAAGACTGACATTAAACATTGGATGGGATGTGAGTCATGAGTCATTGTCAGGCGGTAGGATTTCTCAAGATGTGAACCCCATTACTGATGCCGCCTCCTTCTGTATCGCAAAATTAAAGAAGCACAACAATTCTATTCAGTTGGGACTCAGAAAAGCATGGAATTCTGAATTCAGGTCTCCCCTAACACCTAGTATCCACGGACTAGTCATTCAAGAAAAGAACACATACAGATTTAGTTACGCAAAAGGATTTAGATCCCCCTCACTCAAAGAAATGCACTTAGAATTTGTAGACTCAAACCACAATCTTCTCGGCAATACCGATCTGACTCCAGAAACATCACATAACATTCAGGCTGGACTCACTAGAACCATGAACAATCATGCCGTCACCGTCCAAACATCCTGGAACTATTTGGACAACATGATTATGTTGATCCAGACATCTGAAGAGTTATCATATACATATGACAATATTGGAACCTTTGAAAGCATAGGCATAAAAACAAATTATGCATCCACATGGGGCAAGTTAAATTGGGATTTAGGAGGACGTTGGAATGCCGTTAAAACAAATGACTTAAAAATGTACAATACGGAAATCGCGCTTGATTTAAGATGGAACTTCAACAACAGTAGAACTCAAGCGCATGCATCCACGAAATTTAATGGAAAGGAAAATCGGTTTTTCTTGAACGATGAAGATGTCCTAGAAATAGGAGAAACAGCTTCATATACGTTTACGGACATCACATTAAGCCATAAAAACAAAAAAGGAAACATCCGATATTCAATTGGGGCTCGAAACGTATTTGACATTCAGAATATTGCAACTACAGGGATTGGGAACAGTCCTGACAGCCAAGCTCATGTGAGTTCAGACGGTCTAAATCTCATGTCATGGGGAAGATCAATCGTTATCGATATTGTTTGGAAATTGAATAGGAAATAAGCATGGATTTGAACAAAAAACATATCCACACAAACGGTTTTTTTATCTTCTCACTCCTCTTGTCGATGATTCTAACGACAGGGTGTCTTGAAAAGGAAATACCTATTGAACCCCATTCTTCAGGTGATACGAAAACAAGCCAGGTCATATTAGGAACCGATTATGAATCACAAATTTATTACAACCTCAGCACGAATAGCGTCGTCAATTCTAATGAGACAATCGTGTGGGATATTGCTTTTAATGTAAACGAAAATAACATCAAGGCAATTCTTAACTCAAGCCGTATTGTCACATTGGCACATACGAATATCCCAGATTACAATACACCTTTAACGGAAGATGATATTAATGGACTTGAATTTAACCATGATGAAATCCAAGGGCCAAATTGGGGGACTGCAATTGGAGACCTTTACGATGGCAGTGATCTTACAATATTAAATTTAGGTGTTGATATTAACAATGAGCAATTGGGCCTTCGGAGACTTCAAATCGATTCAGTCAATGATCAAGGATACTTCATTTCGTATGGCGATATTGAACTTACATACAAGACGTCACTCCTAATCCCCCGTTCAAATGAAATAGAGTGGCTTCACTTTAGCATTTTAAACGGTACCATTCAGAATCTAGAGCCAAAAATAGGAGATTGGGACTTGTACTTCACAAAGTACATTGAACTGCTTGATGAGGCCTACTATTATCCTGTAGTCGGTGTATTATCAATGCCAGAGGGAATGGAAGTATTAGACGATCCAGCATTAAGTTGGAACCAAATATTAGTGGCTGACTGGGATACATTAGAATTTTCAACCGCCTGGAATGAAATTGGATACGATTGGAAAGCATACGATTTTGAAAGCGCCGAATATTCTATTGATCAAGAGCGATGTTTTGCAATCAGAACAGCAAATGGCAGGGAGTTTGTTTTACGATTCTTAGATTTTTATGACCAAATGGGAAATGTCGGCAGCATCACATTGGAAAGTGTTGAACGATGATTGCACCTGAAGTTGTCGAAAATTCCAAGTGTGAATAAAAGACAAATGCCCCAAGATATTGATACATCTCGAGGCATTCTATTCCCACAGCCATATGGGCGTGCTTGAATGAGATCTTAAATCTCATCACAATATTTCATCCTTCAAATTTACAACATAGAAAAGGAATTGAGTAAACGAACATAGAATAGATATATATAATTGTGAATTAGGTTTTAGGTATTATTGGCAAATATTTCTACAAGACAATTGTATATTGCACAAAATCGTAAAGTAGCTTTCAGCTAGACAAGCAAGTGGAGAATATAGAAACAATGGAGAAAGAGAAGTTCCAAATAGAATTCCCTATAAACAGCAGTAAAGGTGTGCTTTACAACTGTATGAGTACTCCTAGCGGATTGGCAGAATGGTTCTGTGATGATGTGAACATCAAAAAAGATGTCCATACCTTTCTTTGGGATGGAAGTGAAGAAGTTGCAAGACTTGTATCTAAGAAAAAAGACGAATTTGTAAAATTCAAATGGATCGAAGATGAAGAGAATGGAGACTCAAACTTCTTCGAATTAAGAATAAAGGTTGACGAAATGACTGGTGAGCGAGCTGTCATCATCACAGATTTTGCTGAAGAAGATGAGGTTGAAGATGCCAAAGAGCTCTGGATTGCTCAGTTAGAAAATTTAAGACGTGTCATTGGAGGGTGATTTCGCACCCCAAAGACATTACGTTTGAAGAAAAAACGCCTTCATTAATTCATTGTGCTGAGACGTAAAGTGACGACCTTCCCCCTCTCCTGTTTCTAAGACAATGTCTGTGAGAATGAGTGAAGGGACTTCTAGATTACCACTTATGTCTTGTTTGAATTCAACTAAAAACCTCACAGGGTTGTGCTGAGGCGTAGGGCGAATAAGACATTTGCGTATCACATGAAACTTGCGCATTTTGGCAGCTGCCATTAAATCAGCTTCTCTTTCCACAGGCCAAACCAAACCAAATACCCCTTCCGCTCTCAACACCTTCTCCGCGCCTTCAAACAAATCTGAAATATTCAAATAATCATCATGTCGAGCTAAGTTTCTGGCATGGAAAGGTGATTTGGGCTTGCCGTTAAAAAAAGGGGGATTGCTCACCACCAAATCGAATGACGATTGGTTGTCACTTTCAGCAGCCCAGTTTTGGAATGACGCTTCAACACACTCCATTCTTGAATCGAATGGGCTGTTTTCAAAATTCTCTCGCGCTTGTTCTACAGCATGCGGTTCAAGCTCTACAGCTGTGACTTTCGACGCGATGAACCGTTGAGCCAACATCAATGCCACTACGCCTGAACCTGAACCTACGTCTACAATATTTAAAGCCTTCTCAGAAGATTGTAGCGAAGCCCAAGCACCTAAAAGCACACCATCAGTACCGATTTTCATGGCACATTTTTCGTCCTTCACAGTGAAGCGCTGAAATTCCATTTTTCGGTTCTGAGATCTTCCCATTACCCCTCCTTACGCTTCAGCCAAGTGTCGAAATCAGGAAAATCCTCTATCCTGTTTGCAGGAGCTTCTGACATGGGCGCAACTTCCTTTGAAATCTCATTCATTTCTGAAGGGAGCTTTCTGTAAAGTTCAGTTCCCTCAACTTTATGATTGTACATCTGATCGCTCACTTCTTTTACTCTGCGAGCTGGGTTGCCTACAATGAGGCTTCTCGGTTCAAAAACTTTGTTTGCTGGAACCAGACTCAGGGCGCCAACAAAAGAACCATCTCCAAGTACCACATCGTCCATAACGACCGAGTTCATTCCGACGAGAACCTGCTCTCCCAATTCAGCACCGTGAATAACAGCACCGTGGCCAACATGTGCGCCATCTTTAAGAACGACTGATTTCCCAGGAAACATATGCAAAGTGCAATTCTCTTGAACATTGCATCCGTCACCAACAATGACCTTACCCCAATCGCCACGAAGTACTGCACCAGGGCCTATGTAGCAGTCCTTTCCTATTGTCACGTGCCCGAGAATCACAGCCGTTGGATGTATGTATGAGGAAGGATGAATGACTGGAATCATTCCCTTAAATGACATGATCATACCTGAGTATTCTTAATAACCACAGCGTACCCCTGACCCACACCTATACATAACGTAACCAATCCATAAGTACCTTCTGTTCTCTTGAGATGATTCGCCGCAGCAAGTAAAATCCTTGATCCTGTCATGCCGAGTGGATGACCGAGCGAGATCCCTCCTCCATTTGGATTAATTCTTGGATCATCATCTGCCAAACCCCACGCACGTATGCATGACAGCGCTTGCGCAGAAAAAGCTTCATTAAGCTCAATCACATCGAGGTCGTCGAACCCGATGCCTGCCCTATCTAAAGCGATCTCTGAGGCTTTTACGGGGCCTATGCCCATAATCCGAGGCTCCACGCCTACAACGGCACTCGATACAATTTCAGCGAGAGGTGTTAAGCCCTGTGCTTTTAATCCATTTTCGTTTGCGAAAAGAAGCGCCGCAGCACCATCGTTCAGACCGCTGGCATTGCCAGCTGTGACAGAACCGCCATCTTTCTTGAAGGCCGGGCGAAGTTTTGCAAGAATTTCTTTTGTGGTTCCTGACTTGATAAATTCATCGTGTTCGAAGATTAAATCATCCTGTTTGCGTCTTGGGATTTTGACTGGGATAATTTCTTCTGACAATCTGCCTTCATCTCTTGCCGCTGTGGCTTTCATATGAGAACGGTATGCAAAAGCGTCCTGATCTTCTCTGGAAATCTCGTATTTCTCCACCAGATTCTCAGCAGTCACCCCCATGCCATCAACCCCATATACTGATTCAAGTTTGGGATTGATGAATCTCCATCCGAAACTTGTGTCATAGAGTTTGCTATCTCTTCCGAAAGGTTGAGAGGCCTTTGACATCACCCAAGGCCCTCTCGTCATATTCTCAACCCCACCAGTGATGACGACATCTGCGTCTCCCATTGACAACATTCTGCTCCCATTAACTGCAGCAGACAATCCTGAAGCACAAAGCCTGTTGACCGTTTCACCAGGTACGGTAAAAGGCATCCCTGCAAGCAACAAAGCCATGCGGGCAATATTTCTATTGTCTTCTCCAGCTTGGTTAGCGCAACCAAAAATCACATCCCCTACTGAAGCAGGGTCCAAGCTTTGATTGCGTTGTAACAACTCAGAAATAGTTAAAGCGGCCAAATCATCCGTTCTAACCGATGCCAGAGTACCACCAAAAGATCCAATAGGTGTTCTAATCCCATCAACAAGATATGCTTTCATTTGTCAAAATTTCTGCTACAAAGATAAGGTGCTTAAATTGCACACATGAAAATAGCCATCGCTTCGACATTCCACCCCTATCGTGGTGGTATTGCTCAGTTTAATGACCAGATGGCACATTCACTAAAATCCATCGGACACGATGTACGTTGTTACAATTGGAGTCGACAGTATCCATCCGTCTTATTTCCTGGCAAAACCCAAATAAAAACGGGAACGACTCGCCCACGCTCTGGACCTGAAGCACCCATGGATTCGATTTCGCCTAATTCGTGGCGTAAAACAGCGACAGAAATTCTAGCACATGGAGATGTCGATTTGGTCATCCTCCCGTTTTGGCATTCAGCACTCGCACCAGCATTAAGAGGGGTCGCAAAAGCCCTCAAAAAACAATCTCCAGTGACGAAGGTGGTTGCGTTAATGCACAATGCGACATCTCATGACGGAAAAGCGTCCGACAAATGGCTCACGAAAAGATTCCTAAATCGCATCGATGGCTGCATCACTTTAAGTCAATCAGTCACTGAAGATGTCAAAAAACTTGCACCGACTCAAGACATCAAAACGCTGTTCCACCCACTCTATACGCATTACCCTAAAATTAAATCACGTGTGGAATCGCTTCAACATTTGGGACTTCCAAGTTCAGCAAAGCATACGGTTTTGTTTTTCGGAATCATCAGGCCATATAAAGGTCTCGCGACATTGATTCAAGCCGCTGGGGCGCTTAACCCGGACATTCACATTGTCATTGCAGGTGAGTGCTATGGGTCTTGGAATCCATACAACAACTTAATTCAGTCAAGTCCCGCAAAATCTAGAATTCATGTATTTAATAAATACATCCCAGATTCTGAACTGCCCTATATCTTCGGTGCTTCAGACTTGGTCGTCCTTCCCTATTTAAATGCATCCCAGAGTGGCGTCACAGCCACAGCTGTTCACTACAATCTACCCATTATCGCAAGTGACGTCGGGGATCTTTCCGCGACTATTACGTCAGGAGTTACCGGAGAACTTGTCAAACCTGGCACTTCGAAGGAATTGGCCAGGGCTATAAATGAATGGGTCAATGCGACGCATACACCGGAAGATTTTCTACCAGCATACGCGGCAATACGCAAAACAAATTCCTGGGAGGCTTTTGCTGAAAAGCTTGTTTAACAGATAGCGTTTAGAAATCTGACAACACCGCTATTAACGGGTCGAAAACATATCTCTGAACCAGGACAACCTCTCCAGCGGAGGTCAGGCCATACATGTATTCTTCGTCTGGCCCTGACTCTGTTTGTTTCCAGAACAAATTGAACTTGGAGCTTTTTCCATCAAATCCTTTTACGAGCATCGTAAATGCAGGAATTGTATTTCTGATACTTTCCTGACCAGATTCAGTAAGGTGATTGTTATATGATTCGAAATGGACTTTTCGAAAGCGTAAAAATTGATCTTGTACTTTCAGCGTATCTCGAATTGACAAAAGCGCACCAGCGCCATTTTCAAGACTGATATCCCCCTGGGGAGTTGATTTAATGGTATATGAATGGTATGGCGTATCGTGATGAACGACGGTCACTTCTGCCAAGGATCTGCCAGGGAAATCAAACACGCCCGTATATCTCCATTCGTTTACATCCGTAAAAAACCGTGTAGAAAGAAAACCTATTGAACCTTTAAGGCTCACTACAAAAGGTTCAGAAGACATTCCTAGACCAGGCGACTCAAGAACCATATAAGTCCCGGTATGACTGGGAGTTGATGTCCCTACATACCACGTCTTAACAGGTTTATCTCCGCCCTGATAAATCTCAACTTTTTTTGCTGTCCCTGCTAGATTTCGTATCACAGTCCCTCTCATTTTTTCATTTACAGGTCCCTTGACTTCAATTCTAGAAAAGGTTTTAAGAAGCAAGTCTGTGGCGTCTTTCCGAGCTAAGAACTCACCATTTAGAGTCCAAAACCTGGTATCTAAGGATCGCTCTAACAAAGCCGTGCCCCCTTGATTGTCAGCGATAAAAATTTTGTTGACAAGGCTTGTGTCTGAGATTGAGAAATCCGCTTGGACATTTGAAGAGAGATCTCCTCTTGCGTCCTGTGTTTTCCAAATAATTCCAGTAATTATTGTAACCCCAATAAGCACTAAGAGTATTCTGAGATTTGATTTCATTGTTTTAAAATTTCAATCGTTATTTTATTGAGTGCAATATATTATGAACCATATACACTTGAGCGGTGTTTAAAGATGACAAGGCCAGACAGTAAAACAACAAGAAGTGGCAAGCCAATTGCGAGAGATTGCCACCCTAGTCTAGAAGACGTAATTCTATCATTGTCGAGCGAGCGAAGTTTAATCGCACGTGATCTCACAGAGATGATGGAATTTTCATCTAAAAGATGATTGACAACATTTCGAAGAAATTCTTTGTTGTCGTAAACAACACGCCCAGCATATCTGTCATATCCCAGCGGGTAAATTTGTGGACCTTCCTGAGTGAGAATCACCTTGTTCTTTGCAACATCTCCATCACCAATAACCACCATGGCAGAAGGTCTGCCCTCAGCCCTGAATGCAAAATCTGCATCTCGAAGCAAAGTGTCAGGCAGAATATCCGTGAAATGAGATTTAAAAGACCCCTCAATGAGCACAGCAAATGGCGTGTAAGGTGTATTGTTAGAATTAAAGTATGAGGGCTCTAAATCAACAATAGAACTTGAAACTCTGACCGGCGCTTTGTATGTCCTGGCAAGGGCAGAGCTTCTCAGTAAAACTGTTTTTTTAAGATCTGCATCAGTAGAAACAGTATCCAAACCAGAAACGAAATCGAAATGAATGGGGTCTAAGTTTGTTGTGATTGGATGTGAGATACCTTGTGGAATCGCAAGAGGTGAAAAGTACCAACTGAAAAGTTGCATGCTTCTTTGGTTCCCTTGCGGACCCGCATCAAACGCAATCGGCGCACATTGTGGGTCGATGATTAGATTTCTATTTAAACGCACGCCATAATCAAAAAACTGATGATTCAGTCCCATTGGATTCGCCGTAGCCATCGTTTTTTGGGATGAGCGAAGAGAATCTAAATCCGTAAGAATAGGATCAACCATCCACAGCATTCGACCTCCACCCATGAGGAATTGATCAAGAATAAGTCTGTCTTTGTTTGAAAACGTAGAATCAGGCCCAGCGATGACAATCAGGTCAAATCGGTTTGTCCTATACTTCATCCCTTCCAAGCGCTCGCTGAGTATGTTTATTTTCCCGTCAAGACTTATCCGAGAAACATTGTAATCTTCATCTAATGAATTCATGAAGTCTGCAACTTCAATTTCTAGCAGCTCGCCATGTCCTTCAATAAATGCAATATTTGGCACTTCATCAAATAAAACTCTACGAAGTGAGGTCGACAGTTCATATTCAATAGCGTTGATGGAACCCTGAATCATTTCTTCTGTGGGCTGAGGGGTGTCTGACCTGAAGAACTGGACAGGCACTTCTTTACCTCCAGAACTGATGAGGGCAGATGGCCAAACATTTCTAAATGTCTTACCTCCTCCAGTTTCATAGCCGATTCGCGTAAATGAAACACCTTGTTCAAGGAGTTTCTCTTCGTTCTGCCCTTGTGAACGTGGGTCATCCGTTTCATAGATATCCACGAATTGAAAGCGGAGGTGGTTACTTGAAGCCACTGCAAATTCTTCAAGTTTTTCTCGGATGGCATTCTCAAGACGTTTCCACTGGGCGGGAAAGTCACCCGTGAGGTAACAAGTGACGATAACGTCACGGCTGTCGGCATTCAGTTCTTCCATAAGTTGAAGTGAACCCTCTGTTAATGTGTGGCGTTTCTCTGAAGTAAGATCCACAGAAAAATGAACGATGTGCGCAGAAAAAAGAAGCACACAAAAAATCGAGACAACCAACGATAACCTTAGTCCTTCTCTTCCAATCCGACCTCTTTCAAGTGCGAGTACAAACCTTGCAAGCAGAAGAAATAAAACGTCCACAAAAATAAAATATGCGATATCACGGGAGTCAATCAGACCGCGACTTAAAGAACGATAATGGGATTCAAATCCCAAATTAACAAAGTAATAATCCAATTGACCTAAAAGCGCAAAATCACCAAGGGCAGTAAATCCAATATAAACCACTGTCGAGAAAATCATCGCAGAAAGAAAGGCGACAAGCGGTTGAGAGGTAGAAGCTGAAGTGAATATGCCGATCGCAGCTATTGAGGAGCTGAGCATAAATAAGCCGATATACGATCCCCAAATAGCACCCAAGTCCAGATTCCATTGAGGGCTACCCAATTCTCCCAAAACCCAAACAAATCCAAGTGTAGGGAGCAATGCCAGAAAGATGAGCGCAAGGGCGCCTATGAATTTGGCAAAAACAACTTCACCTTCAAGCAAAGGCCGTGTGAGAAGAAGTTCTAAGGTGCCGCTTCTGCGTTCTTCAGCAAAACTTCGCATTGTTATCGCGGGAATGAGAAACAGAAGCACCCAAGGCGCCAAAGTGAAGAAAGGATCCATTGAGGCCACTCCACCAGACAAGATGTTCCAAGGGCCAGGGAAAACCCAAAGAAAAAGACCCATTAACAGAAGAAATGCTGCGATAACAACATATCCTATTAAAGAACTGAAAAAAACACGAATTTCTTTAAAAATCAGAGCCCTCATTGTAGATGCGATTTTGAATGCGAAATGTACGAAATCACTTCTGGAGGTGCAGAAAATAATTGCTTTGTTTCTGGCCAAACTTTCCCAAACAACACAGACTTCCTATAATTATTTAAACTCTCCTCATTGTCCCACCGACTGATCGTCGTTCTGACATTAGGATTTGATGCATCTGTGACCAACTCCACAGAAAAACACCCAGATTGAGACGAGATTTCGTCGGAGTGTTTTGCAAAAAGAGCTTCAAAATCTGTTTTGGAAGATTCTGAAAAAGTCATTCTAACAATTCTTACAATGCTGGTCATTTCATATCATCAATCTGAAAACTCTATTCGAATGACATCGTCAATTTTTATACCCAACAACCCCGTCGCACCCCCGTTTGCTGTGCCAGGCGCACCGTGATTTATGGCAATCTCTAAAAAGCCCAAATGATTAAATAGCGCGACAGGCTCACCAACATGAACATCGCTGTAATTGTGACTTATTTTTCTAATGTCACTTCTACTTGACCGCATAACGATTACAAATTCCCTTTCAGTACCTACTTCTCGAAAATGTTTTCTTTCAATATCTGTCATACAATTGCCAAAGCCATCTATATTAATGACATGCCCCGTTAATACACGGTTTTCAAATGCGGGTTGCAAGATCGATTTTGAAATGGACAGTGACGCAGGACGCCCCAAGAGCTCTGGAATTCCGCCACGGGCCAAATGGGCGGCGGCGGGCACGAAAACAGCGCGTTCTGGAAAAGTTGGATAATCGAAATCAGCCATCATACTGGATAGATCAAATACTGCGTCTGGACTTTTTCCAAAAATCAGATGGAAGACGCCTGTATCTGCGCCTATAAAATACTGATCCTCAATCCGAACAATGCGATGTGGATGTTCAGCAGTCGCCTCAGTTTGTACTGCGACTATGTGAATGGTTCCTTTGGGGAAATGAGCCACAGAAGAGCGCAGTATTAAAGCGGCATCCACAGAATTAAATTTTCTGACATCGTGAGACAGATCTACGACATCAACACCAGGCACAGCAGCTATAAGGGCGCCTCTAAGGATGCCTGCATAGTACCTTTCTGGACCATAATCAGATGTTAATGTAATTATAGGCATGAGACAAAGGTGGTGTACTTATTTTTGTCCTCAACATGCATGAGACACTGATTTCGATTGAGGGCTTAGACCCGGTTGTAATTCTTGGTAACGAGAATTCAAATTTACGCGCGTTACAACGATTTTCTCCTAAACTTCGCATAGTTTCTCGAGGACACGATATCCTTGTGAAAGGAAGCCGTGAAGATGTCGGGAGATTTGAGGAAATAATGAGGATGGTGGTGTGGCATGTAGACCGCTACTCTACACTGACTTTAGACGACCTTGACAGGTTGGCGAAGTCGAACGAAGCCACATTCATGAAGGATGCCGGGGCCGACAATGTGATTGTACATGGCCCTGCAGGAAACAAGGTGTATGCAAGAACCCCAAATCAGTATAAACTTGTTGATGCAGTGACAGAACACGACATGGTGTTTGCTGTAGGACCTGCTGGAACAGGGAAAACGTACACCGCTGTCGCGCTTGCTGTAAAAGCGCTCAAAGAAAAGCGGGTCAAGAAAATTATCTTAACGCGTCCAGCTGTTGAAGCAGGCGAAAACCTCGGTTTTCTTCCTGGGGACATGAAGGAAAAGTTAGACCCATACTTACAGCCACTTTACGACGCGCTTACTGACATGATTCCTCATGAAAAAGTCGCGGAATTCTTGGAAAAAGGCGTGATCGAAGTTGCGCCTCTCGCATTTATGAGAGGCAGGACGTTGGACAAAGCTTTTGTCATCCTTGATGAAGCACAAAACACGACGATACCTCAAATAAAAATGTTCTTGACTCGAATGGGGCGGGATGCAAAGTACGTTGTCACAGGTGACGAAAGCCAAGTGGACCTTCCATACAGACAGAAATCAGGCCTGGTTCATGTTTTAAACATACTCAAGGATGTCGAAGGTATTTCTACAATTAGACTTACCGGAGTGGACGTGATGAGGCACAGACTTGTACGTGCAGTAATAACCGCTTTTGAAAAAGATGAAAAATGATGGATGTGAAATCTACAACGCCCATAACGAAGACTGATTTCAATTTCTCAGGCCAAACATCGGCCTACTTCGGTAAGGTCCGTGACATGTACGGCATAGGCGAAGACCTAATGGTAGCGGTAGTATCTGACCGCATTAGCGCCTTCGATGTCGTCATGCCACGCGGAATACCCTTTAAGGGTCAGGTCCTCAATGGTGTCGCTTCTACTTTCTTAGATTCGGTATCAGATATCATCACAACATGGAAATTGGCCACCCCTGACCCAAATGTAACCATCGGATATCGCTGTGAGCCCATTCGTTTAGAAATGGTCATCAGAGGATATCTTACAGGTCACGCATGGCGCGAGTATGCTTTGGGAAAGAGAACATTGTGTGGTGTATCGATGCCAGATGGAATGAAGGAGCATGATCGATTCCCCACCCCCATTATTACGCCTGCAACGAAAGCAGAAGAAGGTCATGACGAAGATATTTCGTCTGCTGACATTATTTCTCGAAACATTGTAACGCCTCAAATCTATGCAGAACTAGAGCGGGTGACCCGTGCGCTCTTCGCAAGAGGAACAGAAATGGCTTTAGAGAAAGGACTCATACTCGTGGACACAAAATATGAGTTTGGCATGAGAAATAACAAGCTTGTGCTCATTGATGAGATACACACACCAGATAGCTCGCGATATTTTTACAATGAGGGATATTTAAAGCGCCAAGAAAAAGGAGAGCCCCAAAAGCAACTCAGCAAGGAATTTGTTCGCGAATGGCTGATAAGTCATGACTTTATGGGGCTCGAAAATCAAAGTCCTCCAGAACTTGATGACGCATTTGTTGCAGGAGTTACTTCAAGATACATTGAACTCTACGAGAAAATTACAGGTGACACATTTCAAGGCGAAGATTCTCTTTCACCCTTGTCTAGGATAAAGGATAACGTTGAAGAATGGCTTTCTAAAAGATGAGTCGTCGAAAGAATAAATCTGCGCCGTGGCGAGAGGATGCGATAGAAGCCGTTAGACATCTGAGGGCCGGAAATGTCATTGTTCATGCTTCAGATACGGTTTGGGGCATTGCATGTGATTCAACGAACCCTGCAGCAGTGCGCAAACTTCGAATGCTGAAAAACAGATCAGAAGACACTCCAATCCTCATTTTAGTGGCTGGAGAAGGGCAAGTTGAAAAGCACTTTGACCATGTACCAGATGCCGTTTGGGACCTATTCAAGCACAACGACCGTCCCACAACTGTCGTTATGCCTGGAGGAAAAGGCGTGGATGAGAGCATTCTCGCTGATGATGGTTCATTAGGTGTCCGTCTGGTAAAAGACCCTTGGGTGGAATTTGTGGCCCATGGACTGGGACGCCCAATAGCAAGTACTTCCGCAAATATATCTGGAACGCCTACACCTTCTAATTTTGAGAAGATTGACTCTGATATCATTGAAGGCGCTGACTTTGTTAGCGCTCACAGAAGAAATGACCGCACGGCAAAGCTGTCATCCTTCATCGTCTCATTTGATACAGCCGAAAGATTTAAAATTCTTAGGGACTAAGTCTAGTGAAAATCGAATCTCTAGATTAGCTTTGCAATCCCATTTACTCCAATTGTGAATTACGAAAAAGCCCTCAAACACAAAGTCTTTAAAGCCATAGGCAAAACTGCTGACGGGCGCGGTGAACGTGCTTTTGTCATCGGCGGGTATGTGCGTGATTTAATTATAGGGAGACCTTCCAATGACATTGACATTGTGACGGAAGGCAAAGGGATTGACCTCGCAAAAGCTGTCGCAAAAGAACTAGGAATAAAGCATATCAATGTCTTTAAGACATACGGTACTGCAATGTTTAACTACGGTGACCTAGAAATTGAATTCGTCGGTGCGCGAAAAGAATCGTACTCAAGAGAAAGTCGGAAACCTATCGTTGAAGATGGCACACTTGAAGACGACCAAAACCGACGTGACTTCACGATCAATGCAATGGCACTCTCCTTAAATTCAAATAACTTCGGAGAACTAATAGATCCATTTAACGGATTAAGAGACATCGACCTCGGCGTGATTCGCACGCCATTGGACCCTGACATCACATTCAGTGACGACCCCCTCAGAATGATGAGAGCGGTACGTTTTGCCACCCAGCTGGGATTCACAATCGTTCTTGAAAGCTTAGAAGCACTGAAGCGAAATGCGGAACGTCTGGACATCATCTCTATGGAGAGAATCCATACAGAACTCAATAAAATAATTCTCACAAACAAACCGGGGAAAGGCTTTAAAATCTTAGCAAATACTGGCTTGTTGGCGCGCTTCTTTCCTGAAATGGTGGCCTTACAAGGGGCAGAAAAAAGAAATGGCATAGGGCACAAAGACAACTTTTTTCACACACTTCAAGTTCTCGAAAACGTGTGTGCCAAGAGTGATGATTTATGGCTACGTTGGTCAGCGATACTCCATGATATCGCCAAACCACCTACGAAGCGTTTCGACAAAAAGAACGGATGGACTTTCCACGGCCATGAAGATAAAGGCGCCAGAATGGTGCCTGTTATTTTCTCTCGCCTAAAGCTTCCAATGGATGCAAAGATGAAGTTTGTCCAAAAGCTCGTCCTGTTGCACCTGCGTCCCATCGCACTCACAAAGGAAATCGTCACAGATAGTGCAATTCGCAGGCTTCTGAACGAAGCCGGAGACGACATTGATGCACTGATGATTCTTTGCAGGGCAGATATCACGTCGAAAAATGAAGCCAAAGTCTCTAGATATCTTAAAAACTATGACATCGTTGTCGCTAAACTCAAAGAGGTTGAAGACAATGACTCTGTTCGGAATTTCCAACCACCCGTCACAGGTGAGATGATCATGGACACCTTCGGAATTGCTCCTTCGCGTCCGATCGGAGATATCAAAAAAGCCATCAAAGAGGCGATTCTTGATGGAGACATCAAAAACGATCCAGATGAAGCCTTTGAGCTCATGCTCAAACTCGGTGCTGAGATGGGGCTTAAAAGGGTTTAATGACTAACCTTTCCAGCTGTCACGTAATGTTGAAGCTCTGTTGAATACACCTTTCACCTTTGTGTCTGGCGTGAAGTATCCCAGGCGCGTAAACTGATAGGTCGTTCCTGGCTTTGCATTTTTGAGCGAAGGTTCTAGCTTGCAATTGGTTAACACTTGAATCGACTCGGGATTGAGGAATTCCATATAAGACTTTTCTTTGTGACCATCAGGATTGGGGTCAGCGAATAACCGATCATAAAGACGCACTTCAGCATCGATCGCGTGGCTAGATTCAACCCAGTGCAGCGTGCCTTTTGCCTTAATTCCACTGGTGTCTGATCCTGATTTTGAGTTCTCAAAATAGTTCACATGGACTTCAGTGACTTTTCCTAAATCGTCACACACATGGTCGACATACTCAACTTTATACGCACTTTTCAAGCGAACAACTTTCCCTGGAGCGAGCCGAAACCACTTGCGGTTTGACTCAATTTTAAAATCCTCAGCTTCTATAAAGAGCTCCCTTCCAAACGGAAGTTCTCTTGTTCCCGATTCAGGATCCTCGGGATTGTTTTCAGAGGGCAACATCTCAATTTGACCTTCAGGATAGTTCAGGATGACAAGCTTAATTGGATCAAGAACTGCCATTACACGTGGCGCAACCCGATTGAGGTCGTCACGAAGCGCCCATTCCAAAAGGCTGACATCGATAATGTTCTCACGTTTGGCCACTCCTACTCGATCAATAAACTCACGAATACTTGCAGGCGTATAACCTCGTCTTCTCAATCCACTGATTGTGGGCATTCTCGGGTCATCCCAACCATCTACATAGCCTTCCTCAACGAGGGTGAGAAGTTTCCGCTTAGACATGACTGTATAGTTGAGGTTAAGACGGGCAAATTCAGTTTGGGACGAAGGGAATATGTCTAGATTCTGAATATACCAATCGTATAAAGGCCTGTGCACTTCGAACTCAAGCGTACACAGACTGTGTGTAATGCCTTCAATACTGTCTGACTGGCCGTGCGCAAAGTCGTACATGGGATAAATACACCACTCATCTCCTGTACGGTGATGGGTTGCAAACATGATGCGATACATGAGGGGGTCACGCAAGTGCATATTGTCGTTTGCCATGTCAATTTTTGCCCGTAAAACTCGAGATCCGGCATCAAACTCACCTGCTTTCATGCGTTCGAAAAGATCACGGTTCTCTGCGGGACTGCGATTTCTATGTGGGCTATGTTTCCCCGGTTCTGTGGGGGTGCCTTTTTGTTCTGCTATTTGCTCAGAAGTTTGATCATCAACATACGCCTTCCCATCGTCAATAAGCTTAAGTGCTAGAGTAAACAATTCATTGAAGTAATCACTCGTAAAAAACTCTCCTCCATTAGGTTCAAAGCCTAACCATTTTAAATCTTCCCGTATAGCATCTACGTATTCAACCTCTTCCTTAATGGGATTTGTATCGTCAAATCTAAGATTCGTCAATCCACCATATTCTTTCGCCAATCCGAAACCAATACAGATCGCTTTTGCGTGTCCGATATGAAGGTAACCATTAGGCTCAGGTGGGAAACGCGTATGAACAACTCCCCCATTTTTACCAGCCGCTAGATCAGCATCAATCATTTGCTGAATAAAGTGTCTACTTTTGTTTTCTGACATGGTGCAAAAATACATTCAGACTGTCCGCCAATAGCATGGATTATCACACCTTATCTTTGTAACAGTAAATGAAGCACAAGATTAATATAATCCAGGGAACAAACTTCTCAGTTGAGACTGAAGAAGAAGTCTTGGTGGAGGTAAATATTGATGACGGTTGGAAACTTATCGTTTACAACGACGACCACAATACGTTTGACCACGTGATCGAATGCTTGGTGTCCAGTTGCGGACATGAACCCCTACAGGCCGAGCAATGTGCGATGATCATTCATTACAAAGGGAGATGCATTGTTAAAAATGGATCTTTCAGCAATTTAGAACCCATGTGTACGTCTCTCTTAGAAGCGGACATAACAGCTGCTGTTGAACCTTAAAACACGTGCCATGAGGTTGTTTTTACTTTTTATTTCAATGAGTCCTTTTTTTGTAAATGCTCAAATATTTACAGACAATGCACCTATGTGGGGCATCATACAGTATGATTGGGATGGCATATATGGATCAGGGGTCTCTACCGTAGATTGGAACATGGATGGATGGGATGATTTGACCTTCGGCAATTCATCTGGCGGATTAAGAACATTCATAAACAATCAAGGCAACGGGTTTACATCCATTCATTTACCGATTATTCAGCAAACAGAATCAAAGTCAATCATGTGGCTAGACATAGATAATGATGGGGATTTGGACTTTTACTACTCTGATGCAGATGGCAGGGTAGAAATCATTGAAAACATTCACAACACCTCCTTTGCCAATGTGACTTACATGACGAACATACCTCAGGTTGACGTCGTTACTGAAGGTAGTTCTTGGGGTGATTATGACAACGATGGAGACCTTGACCTTTACATCTGTAGATATTACGAAAGTACTGAGGATTTAAGTCCCCAATACAGAAATGTATTAATGAGAAACGAAGGTGGCTTTCAATTTACCGATGTAACAACACTATCATTCACAGGGATTTATACGCGCGCTTCCTTTCAATCTGTCTGGTATGACTGGGACAGAGATGGTTTTCAAGATTTATTCATCATTAACGACAAGGATGGTGTAAACACACTGTTTCACAATTTACAGAACGGACAATTTGAGGACATCACCACTCAAGTAGGATTAGACATTTCAATGGATGCCATGACAGCTTCAATTGGGGATTATAATGCAGATGGAATCACCGACATATTCATTTCTGACTCAGGAATAGGTGCGAACCCTCAAGGATCCAAGCTGTTTCGCGGCACCCAATCAGGCGTTTACGTAGAAGAATCCGAACTACAGGGGTTGAATCTCATTGAATTTTGTTGGGGTGCGCTTTGGATGGATATCGATAACGATACTGATTTAGATCTCTTCATTTCAGAACACGATCCAGTAAACCCCTACCAGGAAAATTTTCTTTTTGAAAATCATGAAGCAGGATCGAGTGTGCAATTGGGATTTAGTCTTGTCAGCACAGATGTCTACTATACAGATTTACTGAACTCACATACAGTAGCCAGTGGAGATTTTGACAGAAATGGATGGATTGATTTTGTCGTGCACAACATCGGCAACCACAAGGCAAGAGTCTGGATGAACGCTGGATTTACAGATGAACCCGCAAATTACATCCAAATTGGACTCACAGGCCTGGCCTCAAATACAACAGGAATTGGATCTTGGATTGAAGTGTCTGCTGGTGGTGTCACACAGTCAAAAAGCACACATTGTGGAGAGAACTATCTTGGGCAAGAGGGGCTTTACGAGCATTTTGGACTTGGCGAAACATCATATGTTGATTCTCTAAAAATCATATGGCCCAGCGGGATTATAGACAATTATTATGGTTTAGACATTGGAAATAATAACGATCCTAGAAAGCTCTATACAGAAGGCTATTCCGCATGTCCTCATGTTTCCGATACGATTCTTTGTGGCCCTGAAACAGTGACCGTTTCCGCGACACCTTTTTGGGGGAGTGCAGAAGTTGTGTGGTCTTATCAAGAATTAGACCCTCAAGACATGGGCTTAGACCCAATGCAAACCTTGGATATCCTTCTGTCAGAATCAATAGAAATGACCCTTTCAAATACAGGGTTTTACAAATACACAGTCTCTCATCAGGGGGAGTTTCTTTGCGCAAGTTCATTCCATATTTTAAATGAATTTACTGGCGACTTAACAGGAGATGGTGTGATAGGAAGCTCAGATATACTGGTGTTAATTTCTGAATTTGGTTGCCTCTCAAACTGCGCCATCGATTTTAACGCAAATGGATCTACAGATATATACGATTTGTTATTCTTATTGGCACTATTCGGAGAAAGCTGTTGAGCACTCTTGAGATTAAGCGTTCTTAATTGCTGTCGTTGCAGCACCTGGGTTTTCAGCCCTGAAAATAGCGGAGCCAGCCACGAGGACATCGGCACCTGCTTGTACAAGCGCTGAGGCATTCGAGGTGGTCACTCCCCCATCAATTTCGATGTGAAATTTAGCGCCGACAGCGTCACCCATTTTTCGAAGTTTGCGCACTTTTTCATAGGTACGCTCGATGAATGATTGACCTCCAAAGCCTGGATTAACACTCATAAGACACACAAGGTCAAAATCGTGTAACAGCTCACTTAAAGACTCAACAGGTGTATGCGGATTGAGCGCAACACCAGCTTTCATACCCAGTGCACGAATTGCCGCCAGCGTTCTGTGAAGGTGATCACATGCTTCAAGATGAACCGTCAAAATATCTGCGCCTAAATTGGCGAAATCCTCCAGGTATCGATCTGGATCTACAATCATCAGGTGAACATCCAGGGGTTTGTCAGCATGCGTCGAAATCGCCTTAATGACTGGCATCCCAAAACTTATATTCGGAACAAACACACCATCCATGACATCGATGTGAAACCAATCCGCGTCGCTTGCGTTGACAAATTCTATGTCGCGCTGAAGATTGGCAAAATCGGCAGCAAGAAGTGATGGAGATACGAGATGGGCCATGTGGATTAATTCAATTTATATGGTGCAAAGGTCGTAAGGTTTTCTTTCCTTTACATTATGCTTGCCAAGGATTATAAAAAAGATATCTTCATTGTAGGTCTTACGGGTGGAATAGGTTCCGGGAAATCAACTGTAGCAAGGGTCTTCCAGGCATTTGGCGTCCCTAGATTCGATGCTGACAAAGCTGCGCATCAGATTTATGTGCACAACAGTTCCATCAGGAATGCGATTATCGAACGATTTGGTGAAGTCGTCGCTGTCAGAAATAAGGGAGGAGAAGCGCGAGATATCAATAGAAAAGAACTGGGCAAATTGGCGTTTAACGAAGATGGTGGGTTAGAATTCCTCAACAAACTTGTACACCCTGCTGTGAAGGAAGCATTTAAAGTTTGGTTGATGCAATTGCCGATCACGACCACCTATATATTGAGAGAATCAGCGATACTGTTTGAGAGTGGTGCTAACAAAGGATGTGACGTTGTTGTTACGGTATCGACTGACCAAGAAGAAAGAATGAACAGAGTGCTCAAGCGTGATGGAGGGGGTCATAACGCATCTCGAGAGATTATCATGGGCAAGTTCAATGCGCAACTTTCAGAGCAAAAACGTCTTGAATTTTCTGATTACGTGATCCATAACAATGATGAAGATCGAATTTTACCACAAGTTGAAAAACTTCACGCACTTTGGTCTAAAACCACTTAACTTCATCACATGATATATGACCCCTGGCACATTTGGGCAATTGCCGCCCTCATTCTCTTAATTGGAGAGATCTTTATACCTGGAATGATCCTGGGATGCCTCGCTGCGGGTGCTCTTGGAGGCATGGCTGGAGATTTGTTTGGGTTGGCGTGGGAAGGCCAAACCATCACCGCTTCAGTCACGACCATTTTGTCTTTTATTTTCCTTCGCCCCTTTGCGATGAAACATCTTTTTCATGGTGAAGGTTTAAAAACGGGTGTAGATGCCTTGATTGGAAAAACCGCTAACGTGACGACAGACTTCAATTCAAAAAGTGGATTTGGCAGATGTGCGATTGATGGAGATGATTGGAAAGCAAAACAAGAATCACTAGAAACGACACTTCGGAAAGGCGACATCGTCAAAATCGTTGCTGTCAACAGTAATATTTTAATCGTAAAAAAACCATAATACACCCCCATGGAAATCACAAGCATAATTTCAACTTTCATTCTGATTTTTGCTGCGCTTATTGTCATCAAAGGAATCCGAATCGTTAAGCAAAGCGAGTCAATGATTATAGAACGGCTCGGCAAATACAGCAGTACGCTAAATGCGGGAATAAATGTAATTATCCCCATTATCGACAAACCGCGAATAGTACAATGGAGATATGCGGTTGAAGATGGACAAGGAAGAAGGTATGTAACCTATAAAAGCCGAGAGCGAATAGACTTAAGAGAAACGGTCTTTGATTTCCCCAAGCAAAGTGTGATTACAAAAGACAATGTCGTCACAGAAATTAATGCACTGATTTACTTCCAAATCGTTGATCCCGTGAAATCTGTGTATGAGATTAACAACCTGCCAAATGCGATTGAGAAGCTCACTCAGACAACCCTAAGAAATGTCATCGGAGAGCTTGAACTGGATGATTGTCTTGCTTCTCGTGACACGATCAACAACAAGCTTAGAATCATCCTGGATGACGCAACAAACAAGTGGGGTGTCAAAGTGAATCGCGTTGAGCTTCAAGATATTAACCCACCTCAAGACATTAAAGAGGCCATGGAGAAGCAAATGAGAGCTGAGAGAAATCGAAGAGCGCAAATCATCGAAGCTGAGGGGACAAAAAAAGCGATAGTACTGAATGCTGAGGGAGAAAAAGAAGCCGCAATTAACAAAGCAGAGGGAAGCAAACAAGCAAAAATACTTTATGCCGAAGGTGAAGCAACAGCACGTATTAAAGTTGCAGAAGCAGAAGCACAAGCCATTCAGAAAGTTGGTGAAGCCGTGCTTAAAACCAAAGCTGATCCAGCGCAATACCTTATCTCGATCAAATATATTGACACACTAGAACAGATTCTTCGTGAGGGAGGGGCAGGACAGAAAACTGTATTTATGCCTTATGAAGCATCAGGACTGATGAGCTCAGTGGGTGGCTTAAAGGAATTGTTGGAAAACAAGTAATCATCAATTAATGACCCCTGGCAACCTAAAAGAAAGAAAATCGCGGTTAAAAGCGTTGTGGTCCGCTGTGGAACAACACGAGCAAGAGATACTCGATGCACTCTATGCTGACCTTGAAAAACCTGAGGCAGAAGCCCTACTTCATGAGATCTACCCGCTCAAAAAAGAGATACAATACGCTTTAAAAAACCTCAGAACGTGGATGGGAAAAAGGTTTGTCCCTACCCCCCTATCGATGATTGGCACACGTCATTTTGTGTTGGCTGAACCCAAAGGGAAAATGCTGATTATCTCTCCCTGGAACTTTCCTGTCTTACTTACATTACGACCTCTCGTGGGGGCTCTGGCTGCAGGCAACAGCATCGTTGTGAAGCCCTCTGAGCATACGCCACATTCTTCAGAAGTACTCAAGAAGCTACTTAACTCAGCATTCTCTGAGGACATTGTCAAAGTGGTGCTTGGGGGACCGGAAGTGGCCGCTCATCTAACAGCATCGCCATTTAATCACATGTGCTTTACAGGAGGAACGAACATCGGCAGAAAGGTCATGGAGGCTGCGACCAAACAACTTTGCTCCGTCACTTTAGAATTGGGAGGAAAAAGCCCTGTGATTGTAGATAAAACAGCAAACATAAAGAATGCTGCAATGAAAATCGCATGGGGAAAATTCATCAATTCAGGCCAAGTATGTATCGCACCAGATCATATGCTTGTTGAAAAAAGCATAGAAGAAGAGCTGGTGAAAAAGATCTTAGAGAGGGTTACCGATATGTTTGGAGAACACCCAATTGAAAGTGAAGATCTGGGGAAGATTGTCAATCAACATCACTACGAAAGAATATTGAACCTGATCAATGACGCCGTTAAAATGGGGGCAAAACTTCATGTGCCAGGGGGTGTTCTAGAGCGTGGCGCGGAGAAGCGTCAAATTGCACCTTGTATTTTAACGGACTGTACAAACGACATGGCCATCATGCAAGAAGAGATTTTTGGACCTGTACTCCCCGTCATGTCTTGGTCACAGAAAGAAGAGACAATAGAAATCGTTGCAAAAAACCCGCATCCACTCGCGCTTTATATATTCAGTACAAATAAGAAAAACACAGATTGGTTCATTTCAAATACGAAGGCAGGAAGTACAGCCGTAAACGAAGTTGTGATCCAAGTCGCAAATTGCGAATTGCCTTTTGGAGGAATTCAAACCAGTGGCATAGGTCGAACATCGGGCAAGTATAGCTTTGATGCATTCTCAAATCTCAGGAGTTTTGTCGTCCAAACATCGCGTTTCATGGCACTACCTCTTACCTTCCCTCCCTTTAAAGGTCGAGGTTTGACAGTCTCAAGATTGATAAGAAAATGGTTGTAACCCACATCAGACAATAACATTAGATGCTCGTACAAACACATTTCCCTAGACAACTTTCAAGAATACGATACGATCAGTATCTGGCTTCTGGGTGGTTTAGAGGCGCTGTGATGCTCTATAAAATGGATTTGCTATGTCTCGACAATGACCTTTATTCTGTCGTAAATATCCGTTTAAATTTAGAGAAGTTTAGTTTCAGAAAAGGGCAACGAAAATTGCTTCGTAAAGCAGAAAATAAATTTAAAATTTGCTACGGAATCGCCAGCACTAATGAAGAAAAAGAAGCGCTTTACTCCTCACACAAACACCGTTTTAAGGGCTTTATTCACGGGAATCTTGAAGAATATTTAAATGCTGGATTTCAAAGCACAGTCTTTGACACTCGTGAAGTCTGCATCTACGACGGCGACACGTTAATTGCTGTCAGTTATTTTGATTTGGGAGAGAACAGCATGGCGAGTTTGCTGGGGCTTTATGATGAAAAATACGCAGAATGGAGTCTTGGAAAGTTGACGATGTTAAAAGAAATAGAGTTTGGCCTGGCCTCTGAAAGAAAGTGGTTCTATCCTGGTTATATCCTAGATAAAGATTCGTCATTCGATTACAAACTCAAGCTTGGCAACATGGAGTATTATACGCCTGCAAAACGCTGGGCAAAAATTGAAAAATTCAACCCTGAAAAGACAATTGGACATGATGTAAGGTCGTCTACACAAAAGCTAATTGGCGCGTTGAAAAAAGAAAATATCCCACATAAGCCTTGGCTTTACCCATATTTTAGCATGGGTTATATGGGGCCATGGAATGCCTATTTCATGCGATCACCAGCGCCCATCGAATTGGGCCATGATTTGGGAGGAATGATGGTTGCTGCATACTCAACTGAAGAAAAAGCGTATTCTCTTTTTAGAATTCACCCATGCCCTGACGGCCCTCAATTTCTAAATTTAGAAGCCTCAAAAGAGTTTTCAAATTCAGAAGAATACCTTAATCACCTATATCAAATAGGAGATGTTATCCTCGAACACGGAACAATTGAAGTGCTTTTAAACCAAATAAAAATCTGGCTTAAAAAGCCAAACTACTTGCCGCCTGCATGAAATTAATAAGTTGGAATGTAAATGGCATCAGAGCCATTGTAAAAAAAGATTTTGACAGCATCATGTCAAACTTAAATGTTGATGTCCTCGGTTTACAAGAAACAAAAGCTCAGGATGATCAAGTGAGGGAAGCACTCTTCGGACTTCCATCCCTTGAAGGATATGACGTGTTTAGTTCATCTGCAATTAAAAAAGGGTATTCTGGCACGGCAATCATCACTCGCGTAAAACCCTTAAACGTTCAAGCAGGAATAGGGATTCCTGAACTCGACACTGAAGGAAGAGTTCTACATGCGGAATTTGAAGACTTCCACTTTGTGACAGTATATACACCCAATTCATCCTCTGGTTTAAAGAGACTCCCATTCAGAGAGACTTGGGATCTTGCATTTCGAGATTTTCTAAAAAAACTTGACGCTGACAAGCCGGTCATTTGTTGTGGAGATCTCAACGTGGCACATCAACCTATCGACTTGGCGAGGCCTGCCCCCAACTACAACAAAACACCTGGCTACACACAAAAGGAAATCGATGGAATGACCTGTCATATTCAGGCTGGATTTACGGATACGTGGCGTAACAATAACCCCGACAAAATCAAATACAGTTGGTGGAGCTATCGTGGTGGAGCAAGAGAAAAGAATGTAGGATGGCGTCTAGATTACATGCTCGCCAGCAATAGAATTGTCTCCGACATCTCAGAGACGTTTATATTAAATGAGGTCATGGGGTCTGATCACTGCCCGGTTGGAATCGATTTCATTCCGAGTACAAAATCTAAGTAAACACAAACAAAGCCTTCTGAAAAACCACATGTAATCATATGCTTCTTTGCGTAAAAAACAAATGAAGCATCAAGCATTACTTTCTTTCGCAATCGTCCTTTTATTGCACTTGGCATTTAGCCAAAGTACATTTTCTCAATGTCCAAGTGACATTAATGGGAATGGCCTTGTTGACGGAGAAGATCTGTTAGAGTTGTTATCTACGTATGGAATGTCATGTGATGGCTTTCCTGCATATGAACCTTCTATATCTGAAATACATTACAATCCATCAACGCAGCAAGGGACAGATGCCGAATGGGAATTTGTTGAATTGTACAATCCACATCCTTTTGGCATAAACCTGAGTTCATGGCGTTTGGCCGACGCGGTAAACGCACTAGTACCATCAAACACATGGCTTCATGCGGGCGAATACATTGTGTTCGCAAATGACACCGCTTCTTTTTCTAAAACGGTCCCCCCATTTACAGTTATCATTCCTTTTTCAGGCAGTTCAGGTTTGCACAACAGCGGTGAAACCATCAGACTCTTGAGATCAGATGGATCGGAATCAGACAAAGTGAGCTACAGCGACTATGGAGAATGGCCCACTGAACCTGATGGCGGGGGACCATCATTAGAATGGCGTGGCATTAATTACGACAACGTCTTACCAAGCTCATGGATGCCATCAAATGCTTTGGGCGGGAGTCCGGGATCCGCAAACAGCACGTGGGCTGATTAAACAAATAGATGTAGACCTTCAGTTTGACTCATGGGAATCCACTAAAGCCTGAAGTTTATCTAGCGTCATGTGGGCCAAGTCTTGCACGTTTGCATGCGCGTTGTTTAGTGAACCTTCCGCCCCTATTCCTAGTGCAAAAAAACCTCCGCTACGTGCAGCCTCAATACCTGACTGAGCATCTTCGAATACAATACAAACCGAAGGAGTTAAACCAAGCAATTTAGAACCTTTAATGAACACCTCCGGATCTGGCTTGGGCAACGTCAGATTGTTCCCATCTACAATCCCATCAAACAAGTTGAAGACACCTATACTTTTCAATATTGAAGCCGCATTTTTACTCGACGAACACAAACATAATCCTACCCCCTCGTTTCGCAATTCTAACATCAATTCTTTCACACCTGGGCGAATGTCACCGGGTCCCAATGTATCAATAATTTGAAGATACAATTGGTTTTTTTTCTCCATAAGCTCAATCTTTGTTTTTGAACTTACTTCCAAATTCCCTGACCTTAAAATACGCTCCAAACGATCTAAGCGTGAAAGATCTTTTAAGGCGTCGTTATCTGACTTTGTAAAGGGTATCGCCAACTCATTAGCAAGAGATTTCCATGCGACATAATGATGTTTAGCGGTATCAACAACAACGCCATCCATGTCAAATAAACACCCTTGAATCTTCATTTCAGGATACACTCAAGATGATATTTGGCGAGCCCCTCGATGGGTTTTTTAATAAGATTCCCCACTTTAACACCTCTCGCTTCACATGCAATCACCAGCTGATCTTGGAAATGGAATGCCACACTGCCTATAAAATGCACGGGAACATCCTTATAATTCTTATAACATGCCACATGAGCGTCCAAAAATGCACCAAAACCTTCCTGCAACCATCCTTTGACTACGTCTGAGTCTTTATGCTTTGATATAAATTTCATAAAGCTTGCGAGAAAGACATTCGGGTTCGGTTCAGTATACGTCTTTCTCGTCACATCTGTCACGGAGAGATTAAATACAGACACGAAATCATCGTGAATAGCTTTTGGAAGTTGTTTGTAAAAGAACGCTTGCAACAAACGTTTTCCAAACCAGCTGCCACTTCCCTCATCACCCAATATATAAGCCAAAGATGGCACCTCTTCGAAGACTTCATTGCCATCAAAATAACAAGAATTAGAACCAGTACCTAAGATACAAGTAATCGCAGAAGTTCCAGACCAAGTTGAAAAAGCCGCTCCTTCAAGATCGTGCCCTACAGTTATGTCTATGTGTATGTGTATGTGTATGTGTATTTGTATGTGTATGTGTATGTGTATGTGTATGTGTATGTGTATGTGTATGTGTATGTGTATGTGTATGTGTACATACATATATATATATATATATATATACATATGTGTATATATATATATATATGTATGTGTGTATGTATGTATACTTATACATATTATATAAAAGGAGAAACAAGACA
>CAJQPF010000112.1 GCA_905480095.1 uncultured Flavobacteriales bacterium | reverse complement strand
GTGAACATGCGTATGCCCCCCCATGCTATGAACTTGATGACTGGCAGTAGCAACAGCACCTTCAGCGAGAGGCATAGATTCTAAAAATGCATGTATGCACAAACTAAATATTGCAGCCCATGGCAAAACTTTCAACACTTTGCCATGTTCAGAATGATGCACATGTCCGTGTTCAAGACCTTTTGAAATATATTCTAGGAAGATTTGAACAAGAAAACCTAAGAGTACAAATATCCCTGCATTGGCACTAAAACTGAAGGCCTCAGGAACGAGGTGTAAAAATATAAGCCCCATGATAAAGGCGCCTCCAAAAGCAAGAAAAATTGGAAGGTTATTCATCGCTTTTTCCCCTAAAATTTCAAGGATTAGGCCACCTGCTAAAGCAACAAGCAATAAAGAAAGTCCGGTAAGTATCATTTTTATTACAGTTTTCTAGCTACTAAAATACACCTCGGAGAATTTTTGGTATGCTCCCCTAATTCATAATCTCCGAAAACCTTATCTACGCGAAATCCGAAATTTAATAACAATTCAATCAATTCCGTTGAGGACCATGCTCGTACTTGTTCAATATGCGTTTGCCTCCCTCCTGTTTCATCATTGTAAGAAATCGACTTCTGAAAAAATCCATCAAACAATCTTCTCTTAATCATAAACACATGATCTCCTTTTTCCACTGTTTCTTCGGCTACCATATTCGTTTTAGAGTAATTGAAATTCAAATAATCCATCACAAGTAGTCCTCCAGGACATAATGCATGGGCAAAGCCCTGAACGACTTTTTCGTGATCTTCTACATTCTCAAAGTATCCGAAGCTTGTAAAGAGGTTTGTGACCATATCAAATGCGCCACTCCACTCCTTCTCTGCCAGCAATGATCTCATATCTAAAATTTTAAACTCTGCTGAGAGATTAAGTTTTTGAGATTTTATTTTTGCGACCTCTATACTCTCGGGGCTTAAATCAAAACCCTTAACCGTATATCCAAGCTTTGACCATGCGAGGACGTGCCTGCCTGCACCACATCCAGCATCTAAAATATTTGTGAGATTAGGGCCGTATTTTCTATGTAGTTTTTCGACAAGATCTCCTGCTTCATTGTCGTCTCTATCTCCGTATAAGATGTGATATTCCTTCGTGTCAAACCATTTCTCGAACCATTCATTATTTGTTTTCCACATACTTGAATTAATTTCTAGTTTCATGTAAATGAAATATTGATAGATTTGTCACGTATTTTCGACTTATGGCGACTTTAAATTCAGGGACCAAAAATACTGATAACTATGACCTCGTTCCAAAAGATCATAAGGTAATGGTGTCATATAGGGGGGAATTTAAATCTGTCACTTCAGAATACCTGTTGAATTGGATTGAACGGTTTTATTCCCGTCAAGAACTTCATCCGAATATCAAATTAAAGGGACTTTTCCGTGTATCTGTTGAGCTGATTCAAAATCTTATTCATCACTCAAAAAATTCAGATTCTTTTTTCTTTGTGTCAAAATCTGACAATGGAGAAACTTGCATTGTAGGCACATCGAACCCAGTAACAAATGATCAAGCATCGATTCTGTCTTCCACTTTGAACGTACTAAAGAACACATCTCAAAGTGAATTAAGAGGATTAAAATTGAATGTTCTTGACGAAGGGGTTAGAAGCTCTCACGGAGGAGGTGGAATGGGACTTCTTGATCTTACCAAAATTTCTTGTGGGAATATTAATTATGAATTCTTACCTTGGACCCAAGACAAACTGCTTTTCTGTCTCACAATTCAATTACATTCAACTCCAGATTAACATGGATAACATCATCATTAGTGGCACATCAAAAACTCCAGAAGTTGCTTTTTTAACTTCTGCTAGAACGATGAAACTATCTGGCAGAAGTATTCCGGAAAATTCTATAGATTTCTACGCACCTTTGATTGAGTGGGCAGACGGGCTCTGTAACTCTGAGGGATTCGTTGAAGTCAACATCCATTTAGAGTACTTTAATACGAGTTCATCTAAATGTCTGATGGACCTTTTAAAGCGAATAGAAGCTTCAACAGAAAATGCGTCGATAAACTGGTATTACGAAGAGGATGATGAAGATATGCTAGAGGCTGGGGAAGATTACGATGCGATCATAGACCTTCCTTTTAAGCTCATTGCTACCGAGATACGCTAAAACTTCTTGATTTACCAAACGGCATCCATCGTAAAAATGCCCATGCTAACGCTGTCATAAGCCAAAGCACAAAAACATTGTAGTACAATGTAGACAATGTGACTCCCGCCAAATTTTTCGATGGGGAAAAATATGGGGCATAAAACCCATTTACGTTTCTGGTGTGATGATGGATGGGAGATGCCGTGGGCATAAACCCAGCATCTAAATCTAAAATTCGAACAGATCTCTCTTCCTGTAATACCCACTCAGCAATTTCATCATTGCGATATTGATCTCTCAATTCTCCGAGTTCACCCTTATTAATCAATGTCCTTTTCCTTGAGTCTTTATCCTTGAATGCAGATTGATATGCTTTTCTGAATGCTGCATCCCACAACGCTCTGTTTTCTTTCCCATTGGGTGGAGGTATCAATCCCCAAAAAACAAGATCATCCCCTGCCCTTTTCCATTCTCTATCTATCCAATCTGCATCACGAACAGAATGACAGACCTCCTCTAACCAAAAGTCTCGTCTCCATGCAGAGTGTCTAATAACATCATCTAAATCAGAAAAAACAGCTTCATACGGGTTTTCGCGATATTGGTTTACAGCCAACGCTTCGAAACCCCATCTTGAAACCATTAAATCACCCAAAATTGGAACATGTATTTCACTCGTAAACCACGAATTAAAACGGTCAAATCTCACTATTGCTCCTCCAAATATAATTTGTGGTATGATCAGTAAAGGAATGATCATATAAATAACCTTTGCTGATTTAAAGGCCGCTGAAATATTTAATCCGAGTAGGTTTCCAAATATAGAAACGCTGAATAAAACGAGTGAATGAACCCAGAACATACCGGGTATTTCTAGGATGAAGTGAGACACGGCTACAAACCCGAGTGTTTGTACAGCGGAGGTAATCGCACTCACTGCAATCTTAGCTTGTAAGTAACTTCCCCATCTTAAAAAGAGAAATCGTTCTCTACGTAAGAGTGCTCTGTCGCGATGAATTTCCTCTGCACAGATACTGAGTCCTAGAAATAATGATACAATGACTGATATAAATAAGAACTGAGGGATGTTTTCACTTGTTCTAAATATGTATTCTCCATCATTAGGAGCGTATCTCATAAACAGTGCGAGAAGCGCTGCAAGCATAGGAGCTTCAAGGAAATTCACGATTAAATACTGCCTGTTGGTCTTTTTCGCATTAAAATCTCTTGTGAAATAAGTTTTGAATTGTGAAAGTGCTGTTGGGACGCTATTTGTGGCTTCTAAATGCGGCAATTCACTATCCTTGGGCTCAGCTGCCTTGCCAATAATGACGTTGAAAAAGTCATTCCATTCTTTCGCTTCAATTCGTCTTTCGTCAGAAATATGACCATATTCATCAACAACTCTTGATTCAATAATATCAAATATCTGTTCAGGACTAATATTTCCACATTGAAAACACGATGCATGACTAGGGTCAACTTGATTTGTTAATTCTTTGAAATATGGAATTGTAGAATTTGGATCACCATAGAAAATGGGATACCCTCCTTGATCTAAAATAAAGAATTTATCAAAGAGCTTGAAGATATCAGATGAAGGTTGATGAATAACTGCAAAGACAAGCTTACCTCTGTGAGACATTTCCTTGAGCAGATCCATAATCTGAATACTGTCGTGGCTAGAAAGTCCTGAGGTAGGTTCATCAACGAAAAGAACAAGAGGCTCTCTGATGAGCTCTAAGGCAATATTAAGACGCTTTCTTTGCCCTCCAGAGATCGTTTTATCAAGGACTGATCCTACTCTCAGATCTTTTGTCTCCCAAAGACCTAAGCTTTGTAGTGTTGAGTCAACTTTCTCATCAATGGCAATATCTGTTAGTTTCCCAAATGTGAGTTGTGCACTATAAAGTAGATTTTGGCGCACAGTTAATTCTGAGATCAAAGAATCCTCTTGACCGATATGACCTATAGTACCTTTTATTAACTCCGCATCAAGATGTATATCGATGCCATTGAGCAACACCTTTCCAAAGGTGGGTTTAGTGGTGCCATTTAAGACATTTAAAAGGGTTGACTTGCCTGACCCGCTTCCTCCCATTATTCCCACCAAATTCCCCTCTCTCTCTAAGATATTAAATTGATGTAATGCTTGTTCTTTGGGAAAGCTGAAATAATGCGAAACGTCTTGCGCATTAAATGATATTTTCGGCAACTCTGGACTGTCAATAAATTGTCTGACCAAATCACTAAAGAAAACCCTTGATTCATTGACACCCTTTAATACTGAACCAGGAACCATAATGGCTACAGTGCCGTTGGGTATTAACTGGCTGTTTAAATAAACAGTATTGTCACCAAAACACCTGACAAGAAATAAGGTCTCATTTGAGAGTTTATACCCTATAAGTGTCCCAGACTCACCATTAGAATTGTGTGAGTCATTTACATCATTGAGAACAAAGCTTCCTTCTAACTCTTCGTTTAATGGCACATCTGTATTCACCAATGAATGAATGCCTGCAACATCTTTTTGATTCAATAAAAAAGACGAACTCACGGCATTCAGGAATTCAACTGAATTCACATGAACATTCGTGACTTTTACAAATTCTAGAAGTCGGAGATAAACAATACATTTATCTCTGTGTGCCAGTTCTTTGTTGATGTTTTCACACGTTCGGAGAAGCTTCGTTGACAGTCTGGCAAGTCGTTTTGCTTCTGGCAATTCCCCGCTGTTGTTTTTTAACTGAAACGTATTTAAATGATCATCATATCTTCCCAAATAATGATCGACAACTTTCTTTGACAGTCTCCCACGCAAATAGCGGCTAGCTGTTTGCCTTCCTATAAGTTCTTCTTTCTCGGTTCTGCCTGACGCAAACAGAGCGAAGAGTTGGGTGAGTGCGTCTAATATACCTGTTGTCATCAAATGTGAAGTTCCAGAAATTCTCTTGTAGATACGCACATGAGCTCAATAAGTTTCCTTCAAGTTTGTGAACATTTTAAACAAACATAAAAAATGAACACCAAAAAAGTCTATTGTCTCTCAAAACACCCCTTGTCAGGGCTAAATGTGGACCGAGGATTTCCATCCAAATCAGTCGACACATCTGTTGCTTCAAAAGGAGGTATCGACGAAACGCCATTCCAAATCGTACTGTTCCCTTCAAGCCTGAAGTTTCTGTTTAATTCTGATTGAAATGGAGGTGCTTGATCCAGTGTACAATCCGAATCAATGAGATTATATGGAAAATCTTCATCCTGAACATCTAAGGCACAAGATTGAAAGATTGGTGTTGAATAATCACTGGGAACCAAGATGCTCGAGACAAGCTCATCAACATCATTTAATGAAGCATTATTCCCCCATATAATACAATTTCGGAACTCAGTGTCTGGATGAAATGGCCGATGTTGTATGACCCCGCCAGCACTCTCATACCAATCATTTACAAATACAGATGCGCCTTGTCTAAAAGAACCATTCGACCAATAATTCGCAAAAGTAGAAAGGTGCATGATTATTTTACCTCCCAACGAGAAAGCACCGCATGTCTCTCCGCAATCAGTAAATAAATTATTGACCCCTTTGATAAAGCCGCCTTGTGAAAGCAACCCTACAGCGGACATATTGGAAATTTCCGTATTAGAAATATTCAAAGCGAAATTTGACCCAACAGCAACGCTATCCACCCAAATGCCTACAGTACCATTTTTAAACACAGCATGATTTATCGAAGAATTCGCAGAGCGGTCAAGCCAAACTCCGCCTCGACTTACAGTATAATAGACATTCTCCCCTTCATATTGAAATTCAATGGGGAATTCGAGCCCCCATTGTCCAGGATAATTTGAATAAGAATCTTCTAACCTGTCTCCTTGAAAGACAACCTTATCTTGCAAAGTGCCTTCTATATTGATACTTCCACCTTGCACCCAAATTCCACTTCCTGGATGCACATATACTTCTGCGCCTGCTTCTATGGTCAAAGAACACCCTGGCTGAACGCGAATAGGCCCATAAATAACATGAGGCAAATCACTGCTCCAAATTTCATCACATTCTAAAATATTGTCTGGTGGATTACTGGAATCGAACCAATTTCCTGGTTGGTAATGAAATTCAGCATTTCTTCCATAAGCGATTAATGACACAAATTGATCGGACCCATTTGTCCTAAATCTAATTCTGTCCTGATTAATAAATGCGGATGTACTGCTCGTTGGATCTACAGTAACCTCGACGAAAATATAGAGACTGTCATTAGGCAGAATCGTCACGTCTTGCAGTTGGGTTAATGGATCCCCAGACGCATCAATCCCTTGACCGTCAATATTTATTCTGTAATCACTCCCCAATCCATCCTCCAGCTGAATTTTGTCGATTAACAAAGCTTCATCGTGTGGATTTTTAACAGTCAAGTAATAACTTACAGACCCAATCGTCGTAAAAACGGAATCGAATAAAAGTGTGTCTTCAGAAAATTCTAAAAGAGAATAAGGGTCTGAGGTATAGTTAATCTTTGTACAGCCATTTATCGTCAACATAAATATGACTGAGACAGATAAATATATATAGACAACAATTTTACTCATGATGCAAATATCAGCCTCTTTACTTTAGGTCTAAAATAAGATTTACACCTAAGAAATATTTGGAAGACACATACAAGCGTATTATCCAAGATATCCTTTAAGAATTCTACTTCTACTGGTGTGCTTAAGTCTTCGTATCGCCTTCTCTTTAATTTGGCGGACACGTTCACGCGTCAAATCAAATCGTTCTCCGATTTCTTCAAGCGTCATGGGGTGTTCTCCATTCAGCCCAAAATAAAGACGAATAACATCCGCTTCACGAGGCGTTAGCGTGCGAAGAGAACGTTCAATTTCTTTGCGCAAGCTTTCAGTCATTAACTCATCGTCAGGTGATGGAGAATCTCCCAAACGAAGGACATCATACATCGTGCTAGAACTCTCGTCACCCTCTTTAAGAGGTGCGTCCATACTTACATGACGACCAGCATTCTTCAAGGACTGCTTGACTTCATCTAGAGTCATATCAAGAGATTCCGCAAGCTCTACCGCGGTAGGAGGTCTTTCGAATTCTTGCTCAAGACGCGCAAAAGCCTTGTTAATCTTATTTATCGATCCGATTTTATTTAGCGGAAGCCTTACTATTCTACTCTGCTCAGCAAGGGCTTGAAGAATACTTTGACGAATCCACCAAACAGCATATGAAATAAATTTAAATCCACGGGTTTCATCAAAACGTTGTGCTGCTTTAATAAGTCCTAAGTTCCCTTCATTGATTAAGTCAGGAAGAGAAAGACCTTGGTTTTGATATTGTTTAGAAACAGACACTACGAAACGCAAATTGGCTTTTGTCAGTTTTTCAAGAGCAACCTGATCTCCAGCTTTAATTTTACGCGCTAATTCAACCTCTTCTTCCGCAGTAATCAAATCAACTCGACCGATTTCTTGGAGGTATTTATCTAGCGACGCGGTCTCCCTATTGGTGACTTGTTTCGTTATTTTTAGCTGCCTCATGTGCTTTATTTATCCTTAATGCCAAACAATACTCTATAACGCTAAATTGAAGGACTTTCGTCTTTCAGCTTCACGGCTTATTAATTACGGTCTCTTCTTTCACGACGATCTCCTCTATCTCCTCTGTCCCCTCTGTCACGACGCGGTCTTTCAGCTGGCTCAACATACCCTTCAGGTTTGTCAAGGATCGCTTTACGACTCAACTTAATCTTACCTGTTTTCGGGTCACGACCTACAACTTTAAACTTTACTTTTTCACCTTCCTTAAGGACATCCTCAACCTTGTCTACACGTTTCCATTCAAGCTCACTTACGTGTAACAAACCATCCATACCAGGAAGAACTTCAACAAATGCACCATAAGGCATGATTGTTTTCACCTTACCTTCATAAATCTCACCGATTTCAACAGTTGGAGGGAAAGCGATCTGCTTAATGCGTGTAACAGCATCTTCGATTGACGCTTTATCTGAAGCAGCAACCTCAACACGTCCTTCGCCATCAATATCTTCGATAGAAATATTTGTGTTTGTATCTGCCTGAAGTTCCTGAATGATTTTTCCGCCAGGTCCGATAATTGCACCGATAGCATCTGCAGGAACGTTGAACGCAACGATTCTTGGCGCGTGCTCTTTGAAATCTTCACGTGGCTCATCTATAACCTTAAGCATCTCACGACGAATATGGTGACGCCCCTCACGTGCTTGCTCTAGGGCTTCTCTAAGAACATCCATACTTATTCCCTGGATTTTCATATCCATTTGACAAGCCGTGATCCCATCTTCGGTACCGGTGATTTTAAAGTCCATGTCACCTAGGTGATCTTCATCTCCGAGGATATCACTTAGAATAGCATACTTACCTGATTCCTTATCAGTAATCAATCCCATTGCAATACCTGAAACGGGTGCCTTAATTTTAATACCACCATCCATGAGCGCAAGTGTTCCTGCACAAACTGTGGCCATTGAAGAAGAACCATTTGATTCGAGTATCTCAGAGACTAACCTTATGGTGTAAGGACATTCTTCAACTGGAGGCAGTACGTGTTTAAGTGCACGTAAAGCTAGGTTACCGTGACCTACTTCTCTTCGGCTTGTTCCGCGTAATGGTCTCTCTTCACCTGTAGAAAATCGTGGGAAGTTATAGTGTAGTAAGAACTTTTCTGTTTTACGGACCAACGCACTGTCTATTAACTGTTCATCTTGCTTGGTACCAAGTGTTAAAGTCGTTAATGATTGTGTCTCACCACGTGTAAAGAGCGCAGAACCATGACAACTAGGCAGATAATCGACTTCTCCCCATATCGCACGTATGTCGGTTGTAGAACGTCCGTCAAGACGAACACCTTCTAATAGAACCAAGTCTCTGATTGCTTTCTTCTCTACATCGTGAAGGTAAGATTTAAGCATAAATGCTTTTTCCTTTCCCTCTTCATCAGAAAGCGTCGATACGAATTCAGCTTTAATGGCTTTAAAAGATGCTTTTCTTTCAACTTTAGATTTACCTTTTTGAGCAGCCTCATACATTTTAGGGTATAAGGTATCAAACACCTTTGCCTTCAGAACATCATCGTGATCTTCATGAGAATATTCACGACTTTCGCCATATTTACCTACTGCTTTTGCCAATTCAATTTGAGCTTCACACTGGGAAGTGATTGCTTTAGAAGCAGCTTCAATGGCGTCAACCATTTCTGACTCACTTACTTCAGACATTTCACCCTCAACCATGACAATACTGTCTAGCGTACCCGCAACCATCAAGTCAATATCGGCCAATTCTAATTCTGAACGATAAGGATTGATAATGTATTCACCATTGACACGTGCGACTCGCACCTCAGAAATAGGACCGTTAAATGGCACATCACTTACAGCAATACAAGCGCTTGCAGCTAATCCAACCAAACTGTCTGGCAAAACTTCTTCATCTGAGGACATCAACTGAACCATGACCTGAGTGCCAGCATGATAATCAGATGGGAACATCGGACGAAGTGCGCGATCTACCAAACGCATCACAAGCACCTCTGAATCAGAAGGACGAGCCTCACGCTTAAAAAATCCACCAGGGAATCTGCCAGCGGCAGCATATTTCTCTCTGTAATCGACCGTTAATGGGAGGAAGTCTACTTCATCTCTTGCGTTATCACTACTAACTATTGTCGCAAGGAGCATTGTTTTACCACAACTCAGAACAATAGAACCGTCAGCTTGTTTTGCAAGCTTACCAGTTTCAAGGTTAATCTCGCGCCCTTTGCCGAGATCAATGGTTTGGTTATTTACCGTGTAATTCATTTCATTTTTTTATATCTCACTCTGCAATTTGCTTAATTAACGCACCCAAGCGGCCTTATATATACCGCTTTAGTTTCATCAAAAATCAAGCCAAGTAATTCGATTTGGAATAACTGAAAGAACACTCTGCTCAAGTAATCTTTTACTCGATTTTTCAAAAAGTGATCTTGTCAGCATAAAATTAGCGACGTAGCCCTAATTCCTTCACGATAGCACGGTATCTCGTGATATCTTTACTTATTAAGTAATCAAGTGCCTTACGACGTTTCGCAACTAAGGCTATAAGAGCGCGTTGCGTGCTAAAATCTTTTCTGTTACTCTTAAGGTGATTCGTAAGATGATTAATACGATAAGAATACATGGCAACTTGTGCCTCTGGAGAACCTGTATCGGCTGCTCCTTTTCCGTGCTTTTCGAAGAATTCTTTCTTCTTTTCAGTATCTAAATAGTACATGTCGAAATCGTTTGATGTCCGTGATGCGAATAAAAATTTATAAGTGCAAATATACACTATTAAATTAGAATACATGCATTGATTGCACTACCGTTATGTCAACATTGAGTTATTGAAAACCTCAGTTTGAAGTATGCAGCATTCGAATTGCAAAATGCAACTTTGATTTGAGATCTTTTCTATGAACAATGGCATCTAAGAAGCCGTGCTCTAACAAAAATTCTGACCGCTGAAAGCCATCTGGCAAATCCTTGCCAATTGTTTCTTTCACCACGCGAGGCCCTGCAAAAGCAATAAGCGCATTTGGCTCAGCGATATTCAGGTCTCCTAACATCGCAAAAGAAGCTGTAACGCCTCCAGTCGTAGGATCTGTAAGTATACTGATAAAAGGTAAGCCTGCTTTCTCAAGCATCGAAAGTTTGGCGCTTGTTTTTGCCATTTGCATTAAGCTGTAACCAGCTTCCATCATCCTTGCTCCTCCTGACTTTGAAATGCAAATAAAGGGTCTTCCTTTCTTAATTGCGTGATCAATTCCTCGAGCAATCTTTTCTCCTACAACGGAGCCCATAGACCCACCAATAAATGAGAAGTCCATACAAGCAATCACAACAGGAATACCTTCAAGTTCACCAGACGCCACCCTTAATGCGTCATTTAAACCCGTTTTATCTTTGGCCGACTCTAATCTTTTTTGATAGGGTTTTGTATCTGTAAATGTTAATGGATCTTCTGAAATCATTTTAGGGGCGAGACTTCGACATTTTCCATTGTCAAATAACAAGGCAAAATACTCAGCACTGCCCACACGTTCGTGATGGTCACAGTGACCACATACCCAAAGCGCATCTTCATGATCTTGAGCAGAAACAACGGTCTTACAACTCGGACACTTGTACCAAGCACCTTCAGGAATCTCCTTTTTCTCAGCCGACTTCGTCGTTATGCCTTCAGTATTTCTTTGGAACCAACCCATGCTTTTTTTTTGACAAAGTTAATAGGGTTAGAATGGATGACCTAAACCTAAATGAATTGCTCCATTTGGTCTGGATTCAATGAACCACCTCTCCCCGTCTGATTGAGTTGGATCATGCAATCTCAATGCAGCATCTAAGCGAATGAGAAAGAATTCAAAGTCAAGTCTCAAACCAATGCCAGCACTGAGTGCAATTGAGGAAAATCCTGAAGAACGCAATGATGCGCCATTGTTTTCACCATTTTCATGCTGCCAAATATTCCCCGCATCTGCAAAAAGAGCAACAGTCGTTAATGAGCTCCATTTAAATCGAAATTCAGATGAGACATCAAGACGGTAATCCCCCACTCCACGAAGAACTCCTTGTGTTGAAGATTCTTCAGAATAATTCCCTGGTCCCAATTCTCTGATGGGCCATCCACGAATACCATTTAATCCGCCACCGAAAAACCCTTTTGAGTAAGGCAGTGTTTCTGTCCCTTCACCGACAAAAGCACCCCCAAATCTGAATCTAGATTTGAAGATCATGTCTTCTCTGTTGCTAAATTTATGACTCATCACCCATGCCCCATCGACACGAAGAAATTTGATGACAGGTACTTCTCCTATTTTCACTTCACCCTCATCAGACACGTCCCACCCCATTACTGGAGAAAGGAGTTTACTCGCCACGCCTGACCATTCAAAACTGAGATTCATGTTCCCACCATGACCACCTACCAATGAATTCCATCCAACTCTACTTCCTGTGAGTGCATAATCACTGAATCTGCGTTTTAAAACCTCGTTATCTTCAGTCTCAAGCCAGTCCGAAAAATCATCAGAAATATCTAGGTTAACATAAGAAAGGTGCAGCACATCAATCACAATCCTACTCCTTCTTACTGGATTTTCAGTCCATTCAATTCTGTGGCGATAATCAAAAGTCGAACTGTAGTATTCTGGCCTCGACTCACGAGCTACTTGCATGAGCCACTCAGAGTGAGGCTCAGTTGATTTGGGAAGTGTTTCAAGGCGTAAAGGAAAAATCCCGATGGTTCTGTACGACCCTAAAAAACTAAATTCCCCACTGTTTGGAACAATCGAAGAAGAAGTATAAGAAAAAGGTTGCGTAGAAGCGATTGCAGCAGAAACCGTCCATGTCAACACATCTCCTCGGCCTGTTGTATTGTTGTCAGTCCAGGTAATTTTGCCAAGGGGACCATATCTCGTGTCTGCACGCGTCATGTCAAACTCAAGGGCAAGATCATACCTTGGGGCATCTTGAATATCTACTGTGACATCAACAACACCATATTTACGGTCATGAGATATCGGATAGTCTTTTTTTAATTCGACAATTTTTAGCGCAGAAACACCCGAAAGTCGACGATATGAAGACGCGAATTTTTCGGGATCAAACCCCGTGCCTTCTTCGAGTGTTACAAGATGATTAAGTATCGGGGACATCAGAGGCTTTGTCATATTGCTTTGGTCAAAAAAGACTGAGCCTATCTTAATCGACTTATGTGGAATCGCAGAGGAAGCATTTTCTAGACGTTGACCACGTAAAATAATTTCTACATTCACGCCAGCATCAAGATTAAAGGTGTCTAATTCAAATTTGACAAAACCTTCGTTAAAAGTTGCAAACCCCAGTCTGCCTGCCAATTTACAAATCCTTTCCCTTTCACTTTGCAGATCTGTAATACTCAATGGGGCACCCTTTTGTAAAAGGCTTCCATCGCTTATCTGATCCTCAGGGAGACCTGAAGTGGTCGTGTTCCACAACACTTTATTTATGACCCACCTTGCTCCCAAATCAATGTTATAGACCGCCTCCCATCCTGAAATATGAGATGAATCAGCTGTGACTTCAACTCGCGCTTGAAGATATCCTTCTTGATTGAGTACTTGTCCCATTTTAAGTGACGTACGGTAGTGTTCATCATTGTTGTAATAGGTAGGGGGTTCTCCAAAACCCTCACGAATAGCATAACGAAGCCCCCCAGGACTTTTGTTGCGTTCGTCGCGTCTGTTGAGACTGCGAGACAATGCCTCAGGTCGAATCATCTGATAAGCATAAAGTCGCCAAGTAATCCCCACAAATCTTCTATTTGGTCTTATTCTGTATGATCCTTCAAGTTTAGACATAATCCTGTCAGACAGCTTATCATTGCATTCTATTGATTGAGAGACCAAAAGATGACGCTCGGCAGAAGTGTTTTGTGATAAAGCGTGAAAAGGGAACAAAAGAACGACAGCAATTATACCCGTAGCTATGTAACTTGGCACCGTGAATATGCTTACAAAAAATGAACGCAACGCAATAAAAGCACTACGAAACCGAGAAAACCGGTTGAATGAGAAGCGTATGGTGGTAGAGGGAGGCAAGTGTGTGATTGAATTACTGAAAAGTTCAATTGAAACAAAGCGAATTTACGTTACGAACGGGATTGAGATTGATGAAATAAGAACTCTCGCAGAAAAAAAATCGATTGAAGTCACTGAGGTCTCTTCTAAAGACATGGAGATTATGTCTAGCATGAGAACAGCACCGGGGGTTTTAGCATTGGGATGTCCCGTCGAATTTAGCGCTGAAGATGTTTTAGGGGGCTTGAAAAACATTCAGAATTCTGCAATCCCTACTGTGATGATTTTGGATGATGTTTCTGACCCAGGGAATGTGGGTACCCTCATTAGAACTGCAGATTGGTTTGGGCTTGCAGGGATTGTTTGTTCTGCGCGTACGGCAGATATTTGGAACCCCAAAACAATTCAATCCTCAATGGGGTCTGTTTTTCGAATGCCAATTTGCACATCAAACCCGTTAGATGTCATCAAACGATTTGAATTAAATGCCGTCGCATTAGACGCACGAGGAGATAATTTTTTTGAAAGCACGTTGGTTCCTGATGCGATCGTCATTGGCTCAGAATCACATGGTCTGAGTGACGGGTTAATTGATGTTTGTGACGCTACATGGTCAATCCCAGGTAAAGGGAATGTGGAATCTCTTAACGCGGCTATCGCTGGCGCAATTGTGACATCTGAATTGTCACGAAGACTGTCTGCACTTGGCCTTTAAGGTCTGAACCATCATATTGCACCATGTGCGCTCAATCTCCAATTGAGTCCACGTATTTGCGCCTAAAAACGTGACGACTTTTGCGAGTCGTTCTTTAAACTCAACGCGATCCTTTTCTGTGATTTCAATACCTTCAGAATAACGAATGAGTTCTGTGTCTTCTAAATATTCTGCGGCCAAGACTTGATTGGGCCAAATTTTATACCCTTTAAAAATGGCATTGTCTACCAATTCAGCAATTGTCCTTTCAGTCCTTTCACCTTCTACCTGTTTCCATGGAATTGTATTACAAAACTCAAGGTGCACCCTTCCCTTCCATCCTGTCATCCCAATCGCCATACTCATCTCGTCTTCTCCAGGCGATTTATCGTATGTGCCATTTTTCTCAATAAACAACAACTCACGAACTTTCATAGCATCACAAGGATCCCATTCATATGATATGCTTACTGGCTTAACATTTAATCCATTCCAAGCATCTTCACCTCCTTCAGAAATTAGCATTCTGATTAAGGCTGGTGATGTTTGGTCCCGACCATCTTTCGCCCGACCTTCTTTTTGGGCAAGCCAAACAGACTGACCTTCACGCACCACATGTCTTATATATGAGGCGACCAACAAACTGCTTTCCCATTTCTCCCGAGCTCCGCCTCCACGTTTAACAATAAAACATTTATTCAATCGCACAAGGTCCTCGACCCATTTGTGTGAAAGAAGATTGTCTCCAATCCCAATCTCTGTGGAGGAATAACCACTTCCCATTCTTGCGACATTGACCAAGGATGGGTCCA
>CAJQPF010000111.1 GCA_905480095.1 uncultured Flavobacteriales bacterium | reverse complement strand
GGGCTATAGGGTAAAAATAAACTTATGTCATTGATTTTGTTAAGTTTAAGTGCTTAAAAACTGCAATTGCAATTTTCTAATTATAAAACAATCGTGTTGGGTTAACTAGTTATCCAACACAACACTTGATATTATGTGCTTGCGCCTAGCTGCGGGTAGCTCCCGTAGTGAAAACAGCCCTCTCTCCCTGCGGCGCATTCTAATTGGAGAGACTTACTTGGAGAGCGTATGCATTACTATTCCCTAAATATACCTACGTGGGCTTTACACACCTCTCACCTCACAATTGAGGAAGAGTGCGTTTACTTTCGCCTGTTGAATTATTACTACGATACTGAAAAGCCCCTTCCGAAAGACTTAACCCCAGTTATTAAGCGCATGAGATTAAGGGGCCATGAGGATACCGTTAAAGAAATCCTGGCAGACTTTTTTACCCTGGAAGAAGACGGCTACCATAATCACAGGGCCGACATAGAAATTGCTGAGTATCACAAGAAAGCAGATACGGCGAGAGCCAATGGAAAGAAGGGAGGAAGGCCCAAAAATAGGGACTCTAAAACCCAGCCGGTTAATTTAGCTAACCCAGCAGAAACCGGATTGAAAGCTAACCATAAACCAAGAACCAATAACCATAAACAAATAACTAAGTTTATTAGACCAAAACCTAGTGAAGTTGAAGAGTATGCACAACAAATAGGCTTCTCCCTTGATGGTAATCATTTCTGTGATTACTACGAAGCGAGAGGCTGGCGGCTAAATACTGGCCCAATGAAGGATTGGAAAGCAGCGGTTAGGACTTGGAAAAGGAACAGAAAAGAAGACAAGGAGTTTAAGCCAAGGGAGATAATAATATGAATATCCCCCATAACGTAGACTTCAGAGACTACATATCCATCATAGGCGAAGCTGAAGCCCAAGAGATACACCATGCAGGATTCTGGAGGGAGCAGATACATGAAAGGTCAAAGAACCTTGAGCTGTCAGGTGACCTTTTGCCATGGGCTAAGGTAACGGGTTTCAAGCTAAGGCCCACCGAGATTTCGCTGTGGTGTGGTATGTCCGGTCATCGAAAATCGATGATTCTTACGGGCCAAATCGCACTAGCATTAATGTGTCAAGGTAAGAAGATTGCCATTGCCAGTTTGGAGATGAAGCCAGAGGAAACTCTTTGGAGGATGTGCCAGCAAGCAGCAGGACTTACAGCGGGCCAGCCAAGTCAGGAATTTATTAATACTTTCATGGACTTAGCTGATGAATATCTTGTTATCTATGACCAGCTAGATTCTGTGAAGACTGAGAAAATATTGGGCTTTGTGAACTACTGCGGCCAAGTCTTGAAGTGTGACCACATAATGATTGATTCCCTGGCTAAGTGTGGAATCGGAGTCGAGAACCGCGAAGGTGAGGCAGACATTATCAACCGACTAGCTTGGTCTGCAAAGCACTTAAACACCCATATTCACCTAGTCTCTCATGTCAGAAAGCCCCAGAGCGCGGGTGAAGAATACATCCCCACAAAATTTGATGTGAAGGGTTCAAGCGCCCTAGTGGATTTGGTGGATAACTTAGTAATCTGCTGGGCGAATAAGAAAAGGGAGTCACTGAAAGAACTTGGTCAATTGGACGAGAAGGAGCAGGAGTATTTTGATAAAACATTCGACCAACTACTAATCATAGCCAAGCAAAGGCATGGTAGATGGGAGGGTAAAGTCGGACTTTATCATCATCAATCTCTGCAATTTGTGTCTAAGGAAGGCAGGTCAATGGACTACAAGATAGACCAAGTATTTGATAATGAAGAAGAAAACACTGAAGAGAAAATAATTCAACAAATTGAATTTTAGTTGTTGACAAGAATATTATTACCGATAATAATTCACATTCCACAGGAGGAAACACCATGAGCAGATTAGAATATTACATCGAAACAAACATCAATGATTACGTCATTGATTCATGCGGCTACGCAAACATCAAGAACAAAGATGTTGAGGAAGAACTAACCATACTCAGCCAGGACGACGAGAACTTCCTGGATGAGGTAATGAATCATCACATCAAGAGCAGCGAGGAAGCTCAGATATTGCTAACTAAGGCAGTACATGGCGACTGGATGGCTGGCATAAGATACTTCGCCATGATTAAGAAAGGTATGCATTCTTACCTATCTTATGAGTTAGACAATATGTCTTGCGAGGGTCTTTTAGAAAAGTGGCAGGATGAGTACGCCAAAGAATACGCTGAAGAGCAGAGGATGTCGGAGGCTGTTGAGGCTGTTGAGGCGCGGGTAGAGCGATGAACTTTCTATGGATCAAAAGAGGCTTTTGTGTCTTTTCTATAGATCAAAACGAAACAGGAGGATGAGCAATGAGCGAGGCTCGACTAATCAAAAAGGGTGATACAGTTTCAGTAAATTTTCATACAGGGCAATACACGCTTTGTCATAAGGCGCGGGTGGAATACATTCCCGTAGCAACAGGTGACTCTTGGATATTTTTCGATCTGGATAGTTTTGCTATTCATTACGTCAGCGAGGGATGCACCGTAACCTTACTGGAGAAAGAGCAATGAGCGAG
>CAJQPF010000110.1 GCA_905480095.1 uncultured Flavobacteriales bacterium | reverse complement strand
CTTTAGAAGACCACTCAACTTTTTGCTATTAATTTCCAAAGAACCCTGGCGGAGCTTCGGCTCCGCTTGTTTTTACTCGCACTATCTTGTGCCAGATTAAATTCCAGCAAAGTGTGAATTAAGGGATGTAATCTACACTTTCCTATTTGAATGGGTGAGTTTACCCATCTCATCTTCACATGCAATCTTTCCTTTCCTTGACTAACCTCTATTCATATTTGGATATTTCTTTATGGCAAATCTATTTCAGTCTCCAGTCAGCACTTGGCGAACTGCCCACCTTGAGTTTGGCCATTTGACCAAACTTAATGATTAGGCAAAATAGATTTCCTAAGAATTAAAACCTCTAAGTATTTGTAACTAAAATGTTTTTTCCCTTTTTGATTATTTGGCACCAATCCTGCCTATTTAACATCAAAACAGCAACGGAGAGAGCACATTGGGAGTGGATGCATTATGCGCTCCTAAGACGAATCGAGGAACAGGTAAAAGTTTACAATGCCCAGAATCTGACTCAGGAAGAACTCCGTTCGTTGGTGCCGAGTCTCCAAGAGGAAGCGACTTAGAGGCCAAAGGGACCTTCAATGATTGCATTGGTTGAAATCATACTGTTATTTGCACTCGGGCTTTTTGGGATCTTATTTGTGACTTTTCTACGCTTGCTTTTCGAAGATAGCGATGCTGTAGAAATAGATCTCCTAGAGATTGAAAAATAGGATTCCGAAGTTCCATTGTTGGACTCAGACTAATATGTGAACGTTGGGTGCGTGTACTTTAGAAGGAGAATGATTTGTGAGAGTGCATGGAGCAAGACGGCTTGCAGTTCGCATTCCGGCCATAGGTTGGGAAGCTAATATTTCCTCAGGAGATAATGAGAACACAGAGGCAAGAATTGTCAATCTCAGTACAGGGGGGGCTTATTTGATGACTGAAGCTGAATATCAGTTAGACTCAAAGGTCAACCTGTGGATCAAATCATCTCAAATGTCCTTTTTCGTAACAGCTATTGTACTTCGAAACGACCCATATGGAATAGCGGTTCGTTTTCTAGATCTTTGCGAGTCTACCAGATGCTCCATCTTAAAAATAATCTCTCAATCCTTATCAAGAACAAAGCCAGAAAGTTCAGTTGAAGAAAAGACTCCTGTTTGTACTGAGGGTTATTTGGAGCTCAGCTGTGATTTATGACGATTGAATCTATCTAATAGTGCGCTATTACACGGCACAGACAGTTGAAACTGAGGTCTAAGGGGTAAAAAAGTTCAGTTTTGAGGAGGGTATAAGAGCCATGAGCGGCTTAGCACAAACTCAGAGCTTTGAAATGATGAAGGTATTTCTAAGCCCTAGTGGAAGAACTACCGTGAGGTGTCCTTTCTGTGAAAAGCATCATAACAGAGAAGTTCCTATGTATCTTTACAATAAACCGGTTCGGGCAGAGTGCAAGTGTGGCAAGTCTTTTCCCGTTTTATTCGACAGCCGAGAACATTGCCGCACAGAGGTGCGGTTGAAAGGAGAGTATTGGGATACATTCGGTGAAAAAGATCTCATGACTGTAACGACCCTATCTGCTTCTGGCGCAGGGTTTGAGGCAGCTTGCAGCACGCCTGATGTATCAGTAGGGGAAACCATTAAGGTAACCTTTTGGCTTAACAGCTCTTACAAAACTTTGATCACGACAAAGGCAATCGTAAAACGAATTGATCGCAATAGATTAGGTGTTGAATTTGTTGGTCTGGATGAGCACCAGCAAAAGTGCCTTGGATTTTATCTTATACCCTGAAGTAAACACTTGGCTGAGAGTCCTGGAAACTCTGAGAAAATGCCATCTGGCAGCAAAGAGGTAGCTTATGAGTCAAGAGAGACGCGATTACCCCAGGGCTAAAATTAAGTGGCCCGTTAAGGTAAAGACCGATAAGGGAACCATGGATGGAGTAACGTCAGATGTCACTCCTAATGGTGTCTTTATCCATTGTAAAAAACCGTTAAGACTAAATGTAGTTTTTGAAATGGCCATTGACATTCCCAACTCCGAACACTCCATAACAGCTAAGGCGGAGGTGGTCTGGTCGAATAGATGGGGCCCGGATGACGAAATCTCTCCGAGGGGGATGGGTGTTAGATTTGTAAAAATTTCCAGTGAGGCTCGAAAATTTATCGCCAGAACAGCGATGAACAATCTCAAGTCAAATGAAGTAGCGCCTGAATTGTTACAGACTCTACAGACTCTAGTCATAGAGATTGACGAAGCTAAATCACAAGCTGCGTGATAGTAAAAATATGTCTTCGCACCGGCATTCACGTGGGAGATATTGCGAGTCAGTATTGTGGCTCTTGCTCTTCCATCCTGCCCCCATCGGTTAATATCGGTGTGCGCCGTGCCGATGGGGGTTCTCTTCTCTACCCCTCCATGCTGCCTACTACCTGAGCAGATGGGCATGGTCGTTGCATCTCCCTTTATCCCGACTGACTGCATAAGGACTTTTTGGTTGCTTGCGGAAATGCTTCTTGTAAAGTCTAAAAGGACAGACACAATGGCGGACACAGTCCTGGTAGTGGATGACGACAGTAATATAAGAGAAGTCCTGCACAATTTTTTTACACTAAAGGGATACGAGGTTGTTTTAGCCGCAAATGGAGAACAGGCCTTAGAACTGGCAGAATGCGAGATGCCGAAGGTGATTCTCTTGGACATTAATATGCCTGGCATTGACGGCATGGAAACTTGCAAAAGAC
>CAJQPF010000109.1 GCA_905480095.1 uncultured Flavobacteriales bacterium | reverse complement strand
TGGTGATGATGCAAACAGTGGTTTAGTGACCCTTAAGGATCTCATCGTTATTGAGAGCTTGATGCCTAACCCTACCTCTGACAACAGTACGCTTGTCTTTGAGACAGGGGATGATATCTCAGTGAATATCTCTCTTATGACAATGAGCGGTGCGCTTGTACAGGACTTGTTCCAAGGCAACGTATTTGCAAATACACCAGTTACACTTGAGATTTCTACTGGCAATCTTTCTGCGGGGATGTATCAAGTTCGTGTGAACTCAAGAGACTTCGTAGTGACGAAGAAGTTACTTGTGACGAACTAGAGATGTAGATAAAAACACATAAAAGGCAAAGCCCCGCTAACTATATGTTAACGGGGCTTTTGTTTTATTGGAGGTCCGAAGCGGATTCGAACCGCTGTAGCAGCTTTTGCAGAGCTGAGCCTAGCCACTCGGCCATCGGACCAATAAGTCAGGCAAATATACGAAACTGAATGCATAAGGTTACACTCATTACTATCTTCGTTGTATGAATTGGAAGAGATTAATACCTAACGCCCTGACAATGGGCAACTTATTAGGTGGAGCATTTGTGTGTTGGGCTGCCGCTTCGGGTGACAATATTACAGATGGAAGGGTGGCTGCAATTTGGTTATTGGCGATGTTTTGCGATGTTTTGGACGGTTTTGTAGCGAGAAAATTAGGTGTAGATGGCCCGTTAGGCGTACAGTTAGATTCGTTGGCGGACATGGTTACGGGTGGTTTGGCGCCCGCCTTTGTCGCATACAGACTAGTATGTGAAAACGGTGCGTGTGAGGGCATTGTTTTAAATGCACTTCCGGCTTTGTTAGTTGTAGCCGCGGCTTATAGATTGGCCAGGTATAACGTCACAGCCGCTGAAGGGGCTGGAGGAATTTATTTTGAGGGATTGCCTGCGCCAGCTGCGGGAATATTTTGGATGGGCATGACGATGTGGTGGGGTGTCGCAGATGGTGGCAGCAATCTTCAAATTAGGGCAATGCTAGTAGTCGCTGGGTTGGGGATGCTTTTGATACCGCTTCTGATGGTCATAAAGAGAAAGTTTTTCGGATTGAAAGGGTGGGGGAGCGATAGAAGAATGGATGTATTGAGAAAGATTGTTTTCGCCTGTTTCGGACTTCTTTCACTTGGCACTTGGTTTGTCTGGGGAAATGTTTATGCGGCGGTGCCGTTATGCGTACTTTTGTACTCGGGTTTGGCATTCATATTTGCACCCAAAAACAATACGACATGAAATTTGTAGCAGAAATTGACATCATGCCTTTGCCGGCACTTCTTGATCCACAAGGGAAAGCTGTGGGGAGTAATATGGGGAATATGGGTCTTCCAGAGATTGTGGGAGTGAGAATTGGCAAGCACGTCACCTTAGAGATTGAGGCGTCCGATAGGGGCGTTGCGGAGAAGAAGGTTACAGAGGCATGCGAGAAGCTTCTTGTCAACCAAATCATGGAAGGATTCTCCTTCCGTTTAGAAGAGGCATAAGGCACGTACGTTTGATGGCGTGCTAAAGCAGTCCCATCGTTAACAATATCGCAAAGATCTCATCAGGAGATGGGTTCCCTTGCATGACAGCCACGATGTCGAATGGGCTGATGCTGTCTTCTTTGAAGATGTTTAAAACGCCAGGGTTGTTTCTGTCTGGCGCAATAGTATAAGCGAGATCTAAAGGGAAATGACTGTCCCCGACATAGATGTATTGGCCATCAAGGGTATAGGTGATCGCATCGGTGAAATACGAGTCACCGATATATAACTTTCCGTCTCGGAAGGTGTAAGCCAAGTTGAAGCTGCTTGTGCTGTATCCTGAATAGATTTTATTGCGTTCAATGGTATATACGATGTCTCCTCGCCAATCATTTCCCTGACGAACGACACCTCCCTCGATATGACAAACGACCTCATTCCACCTCATATGGGAAGTGGGGTAGACGTAAGTCCCGGTTTGGGCTATCACAGACAAAGAAGTGTATGCCAGAATAGCGGTAAGTAAAAGCCTAGGAATCATAAAGGAAATATACGCTTAAAACGAAAACTTCCACCCCTTCAGAAGGGATTATACTTGCTCCAAGCGCGCTTCGTGCTGCTTAGAAATGTCCCAAGCTGCTTTAAGGGCGTTGTCAATATCCGCAATAAGGTCCTCAGGGTGTTCAAGCCCTATAGACAGGCGAACAAGCCCCTCAGTGATTCCATGGCGAAGTTTCTCTTGTGAAGGGACTCCAGCATGAGTCATGCTTGCAGGATGTTCTGCTAAAGATTCAGTAGAACCCAGGCTCACCGCCAGTTTAAAGTGTTGAAGCGCATCTAGGAATGCAAATGCAGCTTGACGTCCTCCGGGGAGTTCCATGGCAAACATGCCTCCTCCGTTGACTTGTTGCGCTTGTGCAATTCCTGCAGACTTATAATCTCCAGATCCTGCCAAATCCTCTGCCCAAGCCGAGAATATTTTATTGATTCCCTTGATCGGCGTTCCGGGTGTCTTTTGAAGATGGTCCAGAACTTGACGTGCAGAACGAGACTGACGCTCCACGCGTATTGCCAAAGTTTCCATCGAACGTGCGAGCATCCAGCTTGTGTGAGGGTCTGCCATACCCCCTAAAAAGGTTCTGTACTCAAACACCTTTGCCATGGCTTCACGTTCACCACTTACAGCGCCTGCGACAAGATCGCTGTGGCCACCGATGTATTTGGTTGCCGAATACACATTCAAATCTGCACCTAATTCTAGGGGACGCTGAAGAATGGGCCCCAGGAATGTGTTGTCAACAGCCACAAGAATTCTGTGGTCATCAGAAGTGCGGGCCTTTGCCCAATCTGTCGCAGTTTTTATACTGTGTACTTGTAGCGTAGGATTGGCAGGTGTTTCGAGAAAAATCATTCCTGGCAAGCCATCTTCTTCGCCCATCAGTGCCAACTCATCCAAGCTCTCCAGTTTCCTCACTGAAACCCCCATTGAAGGCAAGATGTCATCTACAATATGTTGCGTTCCACCATAAAGAGGGCCAACATACCAAAGTGCTCTTTCTGATCCTGTCCATGCAAACAAGGTGGTGCTTATTGCAGACATTCCGCTAGAAAATACCGCTGCGGCCTCTGACTCATCCCACGCTGCAAGTCTTGTTTCAGCAACATTCAATGTCGGATTTCCTAAACGGCTGTAAATAAACCCACCCTCTGGCGGAGTTTCAGCACCTTCTACACCATATGCTGTTTCCATATGTGCCGCTCCAATGGCTGCGCTTGGAAAAACGAATGTAGAGGCGGGGTGAATTGGCGGCTTTACCGCACCGTGATTGTCAGCTGGGTTGTAACCCGCAAACAATGCTTTTGTCTCCAAATGTGTCTTCATAACGCCAAAACTACCCAAAACGTTTGAATGTTGTTGCTTGCGCCGAACAAATGCGCAAAAATGATTGAAATTAGTATGTTTTGTACTATTTTGTGCTGCGATTATAATATTAAACAGAACAAATGAACTTAGTTGACACACTTGACCGCACAATTGTAGAGCATTTGGAGTTTGATGGCAGATGCAGCATGCAAGACTTAAGCGATCTGACAGGATTAAGTCGCAGTGCCGTATTTGCGCGGGTAAAGCGCCTGGAAAGTGACGGCATCATTCAGGGGTATACTGTGAAGATTGACAGAAAGAAGATGGGTCTTGAAATTCGTGCCTTTTGTAGTGTCAATCTTAAACTACACGAACGCGTGGCGTTGGAAGAATTTGAACATGATATTGGAAGCTACAGGGAGGTGAAGTCATGCTACCACCTTACAGGATCTTCGGACTACATGCTTGAAGTTCATGTTCCAGATATGGATCACTATCATAAGTTTATCACACGAAAAATAGCGGCAATGGACAACATCGCTCAGGTAAAGAGCATGTTCGTGATGAATGAGATTTTAGAGCGTTGACCCTTAAGGTCCGATGTTTATTCTTCGATTGCCTTGATGCCTGGAAGTGTTTTTCCCTCGAGATATTCTAACATGGCACCGCCCCCCGTACTGACGTAGCTTACATCTTCTGCAAGCCCCGCAGCATTTATAGCCGCAACGGAATCTCCCCCACCTACAAGTGTGTAGGCGCCGTTTTCTGTTGCATCTTTCATTGCCTCAGCGACAGCGAAAGTGCCTTTTGCACATGCAGAAAATTCAAAGACACCCATCGGCCCATTCCACAGGATGGTTTTACTTGTCCTCACGGCTTCCTCGAATTCAGCACACGCTTGCGGACCGATATCTAACCCCATCCAGCCATCGTTAATTTCAGAAGAGCTGCAGATTTCAAAATTTGCGTCCTCAGAAAACCGATCTCCACAGACAGAATCAACCGGGAGGAAAACCTCAGTATTGTGCGCGATTGCTTTTTCTAAAATCGCCTTGGCCCTTTCGACCATCTCTTCCTCCACAAGGCTTGCACCCACGCGTCCTCCTTTTGCCAAAATGAAAGTATAGGCCATTCCACCTCCGATTATAAGCCTGTCCACACCTTCAACCATGTTTTCTAGGATGGCAAGTTTGCTACTGACCTTTGCGCCTCCGATAATCGCAAGAAGTGGTTTGGTAGGTTCAGCCATGACTTTTCTCAGCGCTTCTACCTCAGCGACCATGAGTGTTCCAAACGCCTTGTCTTCGGGGAAGAACCTCGTGACAATGGCGGTAGAAGCATGGGCTCTGTGAGCCGTGCCGAAGGCGTCATTTATATATACGTCTCCGTTTTCTGCGAGTTGTCCCGCAAAGAATTCGTCACCTTCCTTTTCTTCGGGATGAAACCTTAGGTTTTCCAGAAGTGCAATTTCTCCCGCCATTAAATTCTGGGTAATGTCTAATGCTGAATCGCCCACGCAATCCTCCGCGAACTTGACAGGTTTCCCTAACAATTGTTCAAGACAAGGCACGATATTCTTCAGGCTTAACGCTTCCGATTTCCCTTGAGGCCGCCCCAAATGGCTCATCAAAACGACGGATGCTCCACCTTCGAGGAGTGCATGGATGGTGGGAAGCGCCCTTCGAATTCGCGTGTCGTCCTGTACCGCCAATGAATGATCTAACGGCACATTAAAATCGACCCTCACGAGCACTCTTCGGCCTTTGATGTTTAAATCAGAAAGATTCATGTTCTATGTTGTTAAGATAAAAGCGTCGCCATAGATACGCGTGCATCTACGTAAGAAGCAAGATCTGAAATCGCAATGCGTTCCTGAGTCATTCCGTCTCGCTCTCTCACGGTGACTGCGTTGTCTTCTAAGGAGTCGTGATCAATCGTAATACAAAGCGGTGTGCCTATTGCATCTTGTCGGCGATAGCGTCTTCCAATTCCGTCTTTTGCATCATACTGCACGTTGTGGTTGATGCGTAGGATTTTAAGAATTTCCTCTGCTTTCTCAGGAAGGCCGTCCTTTTTCACCAAGGGTAGGATTGCCACTTTTACTGGAGCAAGCGCATAAGGAATCTTTAATACAGTACGTGTATTGCCCTCGCCCAAGTCTTCTTCACGATATGCGTTGCTCAGTACTGCGAGAAACATGCGGTCAAGACCGATCGATGTTTCTACGACGTAAGGGACGAAGCTCTCTTTTGTTTCAGGATCGAAGAAGCGAAGTTTTTTACCGCTATGCTCCTCGTGGCTTTTAAGATCGAAATCCGTGCGTGAGTGAACCCCCTCAAGTTCTTTGAAACCCATAGGGAAGTTGAATTCGATATCGCAAGCTGCATCGGCGTAGTGCGCGAGTTTAATGTGATCGTGAAATCGGTAATTCTCATCGCCCAACCCCAGAGATGCATGCCATTTTTTACGCTCTGCTTTCCAGTGCTCATACCACTCTGCCTGCGTTCCTGGCTTGACAAAGAACTGCATCTCCATTTGTTCAAACTCACGCATGCGGAAGATGAATTGTCGTGCGATAATTTCATTTCGGAACGCCTTTCCAATTTGGGCGATTCCGAAGGGGAGTTTCATGCGGCCGCTCTTCTGGACATTTAAGAAGTTCACGAAGATGCCTTGCGCGGTTTCTGGGCGGAGATATATGATTCCTGCGTCTCCACTTACGGCACCGAGTTCCGTGTTAAACATCAAGTTAAACTGACGTACATCGGTCCAGTTTTTTGATCCACTCACTGGACAAACGATCTCCAACTCCTCAATAAGCGTTTTCACCGCATCGAGGTTTTCTGCGTTCATCGCGTCCTTAAATCTGTCGTTGATGTCATCTATCGTCTTCTGTCTCCGGAGTACGTTTGTGTTCGTCGCGCGAAATTCTGCTTCGTTAAAGCTGTCCCCAAAGCGCTTCAGACCCTTGGCCACGTCCTTGTCAATCTTCTTGTCAATCTTTGCAATGTGATCCTCAATCAACACATCTGCTCGGTATCGTTTTTTGCTGTCCTTGTTGTCGATCAGTGGGTCGTTAAAAGCGTCCACGTGACCTGAAGCCTTCCATGTTTTTGGATGCATAAATATCGCCGCATCGATCCCCACGATATTGTCATTCATACGCACCATAGCTGTCCACCAGTAATTTTTGATGTTGTTCTTAAGCTCGCTACCAAGCTGTCCGTAGTCATATGCGGCGCTCAGTCCATCGTAGATCTCACTACTTGGAAAAACAAAGCCATACTCTTTTGCATGACTAATTACTTTTTTCAATCCGTCTTCTTGGCTCATTT
>CAJQPF010000108.1 GCA_905480095.1 uncultured Flavobacteriales bacterium | reverse complement strand
CAACGTTGGTCGGATTTGAAGACCCCAACGATTTTGCGAGTACATCTGTAATACCAGCACTTTCAAGAACAGCTCTCATCGCTCCTCCTGCAATAACACCAGTACCAGCAGAAGCTGGACGGATGAGAACATGCGCACCCGCAAATTTAGCTTCTTGACGATGAGGGATTGTACCGTTAATCACGGGAACCGTAATCATATCCTTCTTGCCAGTATCAATACCTTTTTGTATTGCTGTAGCAACTTCACGACTCTTACCGAGTCCATGTCCGATTTTACCTTTCTCGTCACCCACTACAACAATAGCACTGAAACTAAAAGTACGACCACCCTTCGTTGTTTTTGCTACTCGGTTGATTCCCACCAAACGTTCCTTCAAATCAGGATCGCCTGTACGACTCTGTTGTTCACGACGTCCACCTGGGCGTTGATTACGTTTATCTTGTCCTTGACCTTGATTCATAATTATCAGAATTTAAGACCCCCCTCACGGGCAGCATTCGCTAATTGTTTTACACGACCATGAAACAGGTAGCCATTGCGATCAAACACAACATTGCTTACGCCTGCACTTTTTGCCTCTGCGGCAATCATGGCACCTACTGCAGAGGCTTGCTCTAGCTTAGGTTGATTTTTTGCTCCCTCTTTCGATAGGGACGATGCCGAAGCTAATGTTCGACCATTTGAGTCGTCAATAATTTGGGCATAAATCTGCTTGTTGCTGCGAAATACAGAAAGTCTTGGACGATCAGATGTTCCGGACAACTTACCGCGGACGCGGCGCTTTATTTTTAGACGAGCTAATGCTTTTTTCTTAGACATAACTTCAATTATTTAGCAGCCGTCTTACCAGCCTTACGACGAATGATTTCACCTTTATAACGTATTCCTTTGCCCTTGTAGGGTTCTGGTTTACGTAGTGAGCGAATTTTTGCGGCTACCGTACCGATAAGTTGCTTGTCATGAGACTCTAACTTAACATATGGCGGTTGACCTTTTTTTGTATCAGCCTCAAGCTTTATTTCAGCAGGAAGTTGCATTACAATAGTGTGACTGAACCCGATACTTAGTGTCAGTTGTTGACCTTGTGATGATGCACGAAAACCGACTCCGTATAATTCAAGTTCTTTTGTATAGCCTTGCGTAACTCCCTCAATCATATTGAATATTAGCGCTCGGTATAAGCCATGCTTAGATCTGTGGTCTTTATCTTCAGAAGCTCTGCTGAGGGTTATTACATTGTCCTCAACCTTAATGCTTACTGAATCATCAATTGATTGTACAAGTTCGCCCTTAGATCCTTTAACGGTAACTTTAGAACTATCTATAGTTACAGTAACACCTTCAGGTATACTTATCGGAGATTTTCCTATTCGTGACATTTTTTCTTTTGAATTATCAGTAAACAGTACATAGAATTTCACCGCCGATGTTTAAACGACGCGCCTCTTTATCTGTCATAACCCCTTTATTTGTAGAGATGATGCTGATTCCAAGGCCGTTTAGAACTCTAGGCAAGTCAGAAGCACTTCCGTACTTACGAAGACCAGGCTTAGAAAATCTTTTCACTTCAGTTATTGCAGGACGACGTGTTTTATCATCGTAACGAAGTGCAATTTTAATGGTACCCTGTGGCTTCTCTTCAACAAATTTGTAGTTGAGGATGAAACCTTGATCAAAGAGGATTTTTGTAACCTCCTTCTTTAAATTAGAAGAAGGAATATTAACCACTTTGTGTTGGGCCATCTGCGCATTGCGAATGCGAGTTAATAGGTCGGATATAGGATCGCTGTGCATATCAGTTTTCTTTAATGGTGCAGAGAGCAGCTTACCAGCTGGCTTTCTTAACTCCAGGGATACGACCCGATAGGGCCAATTTGCGAAATAGAACACGGGACACGCCAAACTGGCGCATAAATCCACGAGGACGTCCTGTGATCTGACAACGATTGTGCATACGCACAGCTGCAGAATTAGGTGGAAGCTTTTGTAAGCCCTCCCAATCTCCAGCCTCTTTCAAGGCTTTACGTTTTGCAGCGTATTTAGCGACCATCTTGGCGCGCTTGCGCTCTCGCGCTTTCATGCTTTCTTTCGCCATAACTAGTTCTTTTGGAAAGGGAAACCAAACTCTGTCAACAAGGCTTTTGCCTCTTCATCAGTGTTTGCGGTTGTTACTATAGTGATGTCCATTCCGTTTATATTCTTGACATTGTCAATATCTATTTCAGGAAAGACGAGTTGTTCTTTAATGCCGAAGGTGAAATTACCACGGCCATCAAATCCTCTTGATTTGATTCCTTGAAAATCACGCGTACGTGGCAGACTTATTGCAATAAGACGATCTAAAAAATCGTACATATTGTTTCTACGAAGCGTCACACGACATCCAATTGGCATGCCCTGACGTAACTTAAAATTAGAAACGTCTTTTGTTGACATTGTCTTAACGGCCTTTTGACCAGCAATGTCCGACATTTCAAGAATGGCGGCATCCACCATCTTACGGTCTCCGACAGCTTGCCCTACACCTTGGTTGAGGCAAATCTTTGTGATTTTCGGAACCTGCATCACAGAGGTATACTCAAACTGCTTAATTAAAGCAGGAGATATTTCCTCATTATACTGGGTTTGAAGTCTAGGTACGTATGTCATTACTTCAGATCTTCGTTAGATTTTTTAGAATAACGCGTAAGTTTTCCAGCGTCATTGCGACGACGACCTACACGTGTAGTATTTCCAGCAGCATCAACCACCATCACATTTGAAATGTGAATACCAGCTTCAACTTTAACAACGCCACCCTGAGGGTTTGACGCACTAGGTTTGACATGTTTAGTGATGATGTTTACACCTTCTATCACTACGCGGTCTTTCCTGCGATCAACAGAGACAACAGATCCTTTCTTTCCACGGCTTCCACCTGAAATGACCTTTACTGTATCTCCTGATTTTATTTTTAGTCGCTTTTCCATTTTTCCTTAGTCGTCATTAAAGCACTTCTGGTGCCAATGAGATAATTTTCATAAAGTCCTTGTCACGTAATTCTCGAGCAACAGGACCAAATATTCTTGATCCCATTAATTCTCCATTTTCAGTTAAGAGAACAACAGCGTTGTCATCAAATCTGATATAAGATCCATCATTACGACGGACTTCCTTGCGAGTACGAACTACAACAGCCTTTGCTACAGCACCTTTCTTAACGTTTCCATTAGGAGTAGCACTCTTTACTGTTACAACTACTTTATCGCCAAGAGACGCATATCGCCTCTTTGTACCACCCAAGACACGAATACAGAGCACTTCACGAGCACCGCTGTTATCTGCCACTTTCATTCTGGATTCCTGTTGTATCATAGTTCCTAGTAGTTATAAATTACTTAACACGTTCAATTACCTCTATCAATCTCCAGCATTTACGCTTGCTGATAGGACGCGTTTCCATAATACGTACCGTATCACCGATGTTACAAGTTCGTTCCTCATCATGAGCAACAAACTTTGAGGTCTTCGTTACAAACTTCCCGTAGAATGGATGCTTCTCCTTACGCTCAACAGCCACAACGATAGACTTGTCCATCTTATTCGATGTTACAATGCCGATACGTTCCTTGCGAAGGTTACGTGTTGTTATTGTTTCTGTACTCATAATCAATCGTTCGTTGAGATAGAGCTCGCTTTTGATCGCAAGGTGGTCTCAGTTAAAAGACGCGCGATGTCACGCTTCTTAATTTTTAAAATAGTCGGTGTTTCTAACCCCGAAATAGTGTGGTTGAATCGTAATTTCTTATAAGATTCACGTTCAACAACAATGCGTTCTGCCAAGTCTTTATCAGACATCTGACGTATTTCGTTCATTTCAATCATTTTTCAGCTAGATCAGGACGAGTTACTAATTTGCAACGTACAGGTAACTTTTGAGCTCCCAGACGTAACGCTTCTTTTGCAGTGTCAAGTTCAACACCATCAACTTCAAACATGATGCGACCAGGACGCACAGGTGCAACCCAATGCGATGGCGCTCCTTTACCTTTACCCATCCGAACCTCTGCAGGCTTAGACGTCATCGGCTTGTCTGGAAAGATTCTAATCCAAACTTGCCCTTCACGTTTCATGTAACGGGTAATCGCAATACGCGCTGCTTCAATTTGACGTGAGGTAATAAAACCTTCATCCATCGTTTTAATGCCAAATGAACCATACGCGACAGTACTTCCACGATAGGCTAGGCCACGGATGCGACCCTTTTGCATTTTACGAAATTTTGTTCTTTTTGGCTGTAACATAATCTATCAGCTTTATCTACGTTGATTATTACGACTTCCACCACCACGACGATCACCACCGCCTCCACGACGATCACCACCGCCTCCACGACGATCACCACCACGTTCCTTCTTTTGAGGCGGAAGCGGAGATAAATCTGGCTTACCGTAAATTTCTCCACGACAAATCCAACACTTAATTCCTAGTACACCATATGTTGTATGTGCTTCAACATGCGCATAATCAATATCTGCACGGAAGGTATGAAGTGGAATACGACCTTCTTTGTATGCCTCTGAACGCGCAATCTCTGCACCATTAATACGACCAGCAATATTGATTTTAATGCCTTCAGCACCAATTCGCATTGTGCTTTGAATCGACATTTTTATAGCACGTCTGTGATTAATTCGAGCCTCGATTTGACGAGCAACACTCTCTGCAACAAGTCGCGCATCTAATTCAGGACGCTTTATTTCAAAGATGTTAATCTGAACATCCTTGCCTGTAAGCTTTTTGAGTTCCTCACGTAGCTTATCAACCTCTGATCCACCTTTACCAATAATCACACCAGGACGCGCTGATTTGATAGTCACTGTGACAAGCTTAAGCGTACGCTCAATAATAATATTAGCAACACTCGCTTTGCGCAAACGTGCAGATAAGTACTCTCGGATCTTGACGTCTTCTACAAGTTTAGATGCGTAGTCGTTACCTCCGTACCAGTTAGAATCCCATCCTCGTATAATTCCGAGGCGATTCCCTATTGGATGTGTTTTCTGTCCCATATTAATTCTTTACGCTATCTACAATAATGGTTACATGGTTAGAGCGCTTCCTGATACGGTGAGCTCTTCCCTGAGGTGCTGGCTGAATACGTTTGAGCATTCTCGCACTGTCTACAAAGATTTCACGAATCGTAAGACCCGAATCTTCTGGACGTGCTCCAGTATTTTTTGCTTCCCAGTTAGCAATCGCTGATCTGAGTAGTTTTTCGATACGACCTGAAGCGTCTTGCGCAGAAAAGCGTAAGATATTTAATGCTTCAAATACATCTTTTCCGCGAACGGTATCAGCAACCAAACGCATCTTACGAGGCGAGGTTGGGCAGTTGTTGAGTTTCGCAATCGCAATACTTTTCATTGCTTCTTTACGTTCCTCTGCTTTTATTCTTTTTCTAGCTCCCATAGTTCCTAAGTTGGCAAGCGACTAGCGCTTCTTGTCCTTTTTATCCGCATGACCACGAAACGAGCGTGTTGGAGAAAATTCTCCTAATTTGTGACCTACCATATTCTCTGTAACAAATACAGGAATAAACTGTCTTCCGTTATGAACGGCAATCGTTAGACCTACAAAGTCAGGCGTAATCGTACTGGCACGAGACCAAGTCTTGATTACTGACTTCTTTCCAGCACTTTGCATAGTTTCAACACGTTGAACTAGCTTGTAGTGGACGAATGGGGGTTTTTTGAGTGAACGTGCCATTTGTTATTTCTTCCTACCTTCAATGATATACTTAGACGACTTCTTACGCTTGTTACGAGTCTTGTAACCTTTAGCAGGAATTCCATTACGTGAACGAGGATGTCCACCTGATGATTTTCCTTCACCACCACCCATTGGGTGATCGACTGGGTTCATAACTACACCACGTACTCTTGGACGACGACCCAACCAACGTGAGCGACCAGCTTTACCACTTACCTGAAGATTGTGTTCTGAATTCCCAACGGAACCGATCACAGCCAAACAAGTGATTTTGATCATTCTGGTTTCACCACTTGGAAGCTTAATGATGGCAAACTTACCATCACGCGCAGCAAGCTGAGCGTAAGATCCAGCACTACGTGAAATACAAGCGCCTTTTCCAGGATGTAATTCAATGTTGTGAATAATTGTACCAAGTGGAATATCCGAGAGATACATCGCATGACCAACTTTAGGTAAAGCTTCTTTTCCCGAATGAATCGTCATTCCTGGGGTTAAACCTGCAGGAGCAATGATATATCTCTTTTCACCGTCTTTATATTCTACAAGACAGATGCGACTTGTTCGGTTTGGATCATACTCTACTGTTAATACAGTAGCTTCCATGTGCTTATCACGCTTAAAGTCAATGACTCTGTAACGACGCTTATGTCCACCTCCACGGTAACGCATAGTCATCTTACCAGTATCATTACGACCACCGGATTTCTTGATAGACTCAAGTAACGGCTTATGTGGCGTGTCAGTTGTGAGCTCAGAAAAATTTGTGAGAACTCTATGACGCATACCTGGCGTTATGGGGTTGAATTTACGGAGTGCCATATTAAATGTTGTCGTAGAAATCGATGTTTTCGCCTTCAGCAATGCTTACTAATGCTTTTTTGTAAGCATTAGTGCGGCCTTTAACTACACCGGTTTTAGTGAAACGTTGTTTTGCCTTTCCATCTACACGAAGCGTGCGGACTTTCGTAACAGTGACGTTGTACTCTTTTTCGATCGCATTTTTAATTTCGATCTTATTTGAACCAAGAGAAACTACGAAGCCGTAGCTGTTTGTCCGCTCGGTATCGGCAGACATTTTCTCAGTTATGAGGGGCTTGATTAGGATTTCTTTCATAGCAGATATCACTTTAGCAATCCCTCGAGAACCTCGTGGGCATTATCGACGAACAAAAGATTCGTACAGTTCATAATATCGTAAGTGCTCAAATCTGAGGCGAGCATCACGCGATGCTTTGGCAAATTTCGGCAACTACGGTAAACGTTATCATCTTGAGAAGGAAGAACCGTTAAAGTCTTCTTATCGTCAAGCTTGAGATTGACCATTACAGATAAAAAATCTTTGGTCTTAGGCGCATTCAGCTTGATGCTGTCAACAACCATAATGCCATCGTCCTTCGCTTTGTAGCTGAGTGCACTGCGACGCGCAAGCTTCTTCAACTTAGAATTAAGGTGAATCGTGTAATCTCTTGGTTCAGGACCAAACGTATTACCTCCACCGCGGAACAATGGATTTTTTATAGAACCAGCACGGGCTGTTCCTGTCCCTTTTTGTTTCTTAATCTTGCGCGTAGATCCTGAAACAACACCACGATGAAGTGTATCGTGTGTACCCTGCCTTTGACCTGCATGGTAGCGTTTCACATCCAAGTATATGGCATGATCGTTTGGCTCGATTCCGAAAACAGAATCGTTAAGCTCCGCGCTTTTCTTAGACTTAGCGCCTTTGCTTGTGTATACGTCTATTTTCATGATACTTGTGGCTTACGGATTACAACAGTCGCACCTTTGTGACCAGGAACTGCGCCTTTCACAACAAGGACACCTTCTTCTGGCATCACCTTAAGAACTTCTAAATTCTCAATTGTGACCCGAGCGTTACCCATTTGACCCGCCATTCGCATTCCTTTGAATACGCGAGCTGGATAAGAAGCTGCACCAATCGAACCTGGCGCACGTAAACGGTTATGTTGACCGTGAGTAGCTTGACCTACACCGGCAAAACCGTGACGTTTGACAACTCCTTGGAAACCTTTTCCTTTCGAGGTACCGATCACACTTACGTACTCTCCTTCATTAAATACATCCTCAACCTTTACAGTATCTCCCAATTGGAGTTCGTTCGTAAAGCTTTTAAATTCTACCAAGCTACGCTTCGGTGAGACACCTGCGCGCTTAAAGTGACCTTGCATCGCTTTTGATGTGCTCTTTTCAGTGCGCTCACCAAAACCGAGTTGGACAGCTGTATAGCCATCCCTCTCGAGGGTACGTACTTGCGTAACCACGCAAGGACCTACTTCTAACACCGTGCATGGGATATTCTTCCCAGAGGCACCGTAGATGCTGGTCATTCCTACTTTTTTCCCTATTAATCCAGGCATTTTGTTTATTTTTTAAATAGACAGAGTCTATTATCAGACTTTAATTTCAACTTCAACTCCACTTGGCAACTCCAAACGCATAAGCGCATCAACTGTCTTAGATGAAGAACTGTATATGTCGATAAGACGTTTGTAATTACTCAGCTCAAACTGTTCACGGGCCTTTTTATTTACGTGAGGCGATCGTAAAACAGTAAATATTCTCTTGTGTGTTGGTAGCGGGATAGGCCCACTAATAACAGCACCTGTAGATTTTACAGTTTTAACTATTTTCTCAGCCGATTTGTCAACCAAATTGTGGTCGAATGACTTAAGTTTTATGCGAATTTTTTGTGTCATGACGTTCCTCTATATTAACCTTGGGCTTCTTCTATAACTCTCTCTTGAACATTTCTTGGTGCCTCAGCATAATTACTGAAAGACATACTAGATGTTGCACGACCTGAAGTTAAAGTTCGAAGGTCTGTAACGTATCCGAACATCTCAGAAAGAGGAACTTTAGCGTTAATTACAGTCTTACCAGAACGTTCGTCAGTACCTTCTATAATCGCACGACGTTTGTTAAGGTCACCAATACAATCACCCATGTTTTCTTCAGGGGTAACAACTTCAAGAGACATCATAGGCTCAAGAATCTTTGGTGTACATTGCTTAATCGCATTACGGTAAGCAAACTTGGCAGCTTGCTCAAACGAAATTGCATCCGAGTCAACAGGGTGGAAACTTCCATCCAACAACTCGACTCTTAAACTATCCATAGGGAAGCCAGCCAACACACCATTTATCATGGCGGTTTTGAAACCTTTCTCAACTGCTGGAATAAATTCTCGAGGTACGTTTCCGCCTTTGACAGAACTCTGAAATTCTAATCCATCTTTCGACGTATCCGTAGCAGGTCCAACTTTCACACTTATATCAGCGAATTTACCACGACCACCAGATTGTTTCTTGTAAACCTCACGATGCTGAATCTCAGAGAAGATTGCCTCTTTATAGGCAACACGTGGCTGACCCTCGTTACACTCTACGGAGAATTCACGACGAAGACGGTCAATGAGAACCTCGAGATGTAGCTCACCCATACCAGAGATAATGGTCTGTCCACTTTCATCGTCACTCTTTACAGTAAACGTTGGATCTTCTTCTGAAAGCTTTGCAAGACCATTAGATAATTTATCAAGATCAGCTTGCGACTTTGGTTCAATTGAGATACCAATCACCGGGTCAGGAAATGACATTGACTCGAGTACAATAGGTGAATCTTGTGCACATAGCGTATCACCCGTACGTATGTCTTTAAAACCAACCACCGCACCAATATCACCAGCCTCCAAGTTGTCAATTGGATTCTGTTTGTTTGAGTGCATTTGGAAGATTCGTGAAATACGCTCCTTCTTATCAGAACGTGTGTTCTTAACGTAAGATCCCGCAGGAAGGGTGCCAGAGTAGGCACGGACAAAACACAAGCGACCTACGAAAGGATCCGTTGCAATTTTAAAAGCCAAACCTGCAAAAGGTTCTGACGGATCCGGCATGCGCTTTACTTCTTTCTCCTCATCCGCAGGATCATGACCTACGATTGATCCTACATCATACGGTGATGGCAAGTATCTCATCACGCCGTCAAACATCGTTTGGACTCCTTTGTTCTTAAAAGCAGGCCCACACATGATAGGTGTAATGTCCATTGAAATGGTTGCTTTTCTAATCGCAGCGTGAATTTCTTCTTCTGTTAAACTGTTTGGATCCTCAAAGTACTTTTCCATAAGCGTATCATCCTGCTCAGCTACGGATTCGATGAGTTTTTCACGCCATTCAGTCACAGTCTCTGTTAAATCTTCAGGAATCGGAATCTCATCCCATGTCATTCCCATGTCTTCTTCATTCCAAACAAATGCTTTGTTTTGAACCAGGTCTACAACACCACGAAATGTTTCTTCCGCACCAATAGGAACTTGAAGAGGCACCGGATTTGCGCCAAGCATCTCACGAATCATACTAACCACATTAAAGAAGTCAGCGCCTGAACGGTCCATCTTATTGACAAACCCAATACGTGGAACGTTGTATTTGTCAGCCAAAGACCAATTTGTTTCTGATTGCGGCTCCACTCCTGAAACTGCACAAAAAAGACCAACAGCTCCGTCCAACACCCTCAATGATCGCTCAACTTCAACTGTGAAATCAACGTGACCGGGGGTGTCAATAATATTAATTCTATGCTCAATGTCATTGAATTCCCAAAAACATGTTGTTGCAGCAGATGTAATTGTAATCCCACGTTCTTGCTCTTGCTCCATCCAATCCATGGTAGCTGCACCATCGTGAACCTCACCTATTTTGTGTGAAATTCCAGTATAGTATAGGATACGCTCCGTACATGTCGTTTTACCGGCATCTACGTGGGCCATAATGCCGATGTTCCTTGTTAGGTTGAGGTCTCTTTTTGCCATAATAATTAGAAACGGAAGTGAGCGAATGCTTTGTTTGCCTCAGCCATACGGTGGGTGTCTTCTTTCTTTTTGAAAGTAGCTCCCTCTTCTTTGGCAGCGGCGATAATTTCTGCAGCCAAACGATGCGCCATTGACTTTTCGTTGCGTTTGCGCGCAAAACTTATCAGCCAGTTCATCGCAAGACTGTTCTTACGACCATCACGTATAGGTGTAGGAATCTGGAAAGTGGCGCCACCAACACGACGGCTTCTTACCTCTACTCCTGGAGTTACATTTTCTAGTGCTTTCTTAAAAAGCTCTATACCGTCTTCACCAGACTTTTCAGCGACTTGATCAATCGCGCTATAGAATATCTTAAAGGCGGTACTCTTCTTTCCGTCCTTCATTAAACTGTTAACGAAAACAGTTACTTGAACATCTCCGAATTTTGGATCCGGGAGGACACGGTGCTTTTTGGCTACTTTCCTTCTCATAGTTCAGTTGGTTACTTCTTCTTAGGTCTTTTTGCTCCGTACTTAGAACGACTCTGAGTACGTCCATCAACACCAGCTGTATCGAGTGCACCACGGACAATGTGATAACGAATACCAGGTAAATCTTTCACACGTCCTCCACGTACCAACACAATACTGTGTTCTTGTAGATTGTGTCCTTCACCTCCGATATATGCGTTCACTTCGTTTCCGTTAGTGAGGCGCACACGCGCAACCTTTCTCATGGCTGAGTTAGGCTTCTTCGGTGTTGTTGTGTATACACGCACACAAACGCCACGACGTTGCGGACATGAGTCCAAGGCTGCGGACTTACTTGCTACCGGCTTAGTGTACCGGCCTTTTCGTATTAGCTGCTGTATTGTAGGCATTGTCGCTGTTAGCGTTATCAAATGTGCATAAAAAAGACTTTCCCAATTTTTAATGGGGACGCAAAAGTATAACATTTTCTATTAAATCCAACAACATTGGAGCAGTTTTTAATTGAAAATGATAAAGGGCACTTCACTTCCTCCTGAATAGCACAACACTTAACTTCGCACTGTGGAATTTCTAAACGATTTAAATACCCCCCAAAAAGCAGCAGCTGAGCACTTACGAGGGCCGATGATGGTCATCGCTGGTGCGGGAAGTGGCAAGACCAGAGTACTGACCTACCGAATTGCTAACCTTATGAGTAAAGGGATCGATCCGTTCTCGATTTTGGCCTTGACCTTTACAAATAAGGCAGCCAAAGAAATGAAACAAAGAATAGGTAAGGTTGTCGGGGACAATGAAGCAAGACATTTAATGATGGGGACATTCCACAGCATCTTTGCTCGGATTCTTCGTATTGAAAGCGATCGGATTAATTATCCGCATAATTTTACAATCTACGATAGCCAAGACAGCAGGGCGTTAATTAAAGATATTATCAAAGGGTTGGGACTTGACGATAAGGTATATAAGGTAGCTGCGGTTGCAAATAGAATTTCAGGAGCGAAAAACAACCTGATTAATGCCGCTCACTATGTGAACCACGTGGATATTCAAGCTGAAGACAAACAAGCTGGAAAACCTAGAATCGCAGATGTCTTTAAAGCATATGAAATCAGGTGCTTTAGAGCGGGTGCGATGGACTTTGATGACCTACTCTACAAAATGAATGTGTTGCTGAGAGATTTTCCAGACCTACTTCACAAGTATCAGCATCGATTCCAATATATTTTAGTAGACGAGTACCAGGACACCAATTACGCGCAATATCTGATCATCAAACAGCTTGCTGCGGCACATGAAAACATCTGTGTCGTAGGGGATGATGCACAGTCTATTTATGGGTTTAGAGGAGCGAGTATTCAAAACATCCTGAACTTTAAAAAGGACTATCCAGATACAGCAACATATAAACTGGAGCAAAACTACAGGTCCACAAAGATGATTGTGAATGCCGCAAACTCTGTGATCGCAATTAATAAAAACCAAATAAAGAAAGAGGTTTGGACAGCAAACTCAGAAGGAGAAAAAATAAAGATTCACAAAGCAAATAGCGACAATAACGAAGGACGGTTTGTCGCAGACCACATCTTTGAAACAAGGGGCATCTCACAATGTGAGTACAGGGACTTTGCCATTCTATATCGAACGAATGCACAGTCGAGATCTTTTGAGGAAAGTTTAAGGAAGATCAATATCCCATATAGGATCTACGGGGGACAGAGTTTCTATCAAAGAAAAGAAATCAAAGATTTGATTGCATACTTTCGACTTACGGCAAACCCAAGAGACGATGAAGCATTAAGGCGTATCATTAATTACCCAGCAAGAGGAATCGGAAATACAACTTTGGACAGATTATTCTCCTCAGCAGGTGAAAGAGACATGGGGGTTTATGATTTGATGACTCTGGGTGAACAGCCCGATACAATTAAAAAAGCAGCTTGGTCTAAAATCGTTGATTTTACTGAAATGATGAAGGGTTTTTCTGCTGATTTGGAAAACCAAACCGCGCATGCTTTGGGATTGCAGATTGCCAAACGATCTGGGATTGTACATCAATTGTACACTGATAAAACGCCAGAGGGTGTCGCGCGATATGACAACATACAGGAGCTTCTCAACGGTCTCCAAGCATTTAGCGAACAACCAGACCCAGAAAACCCCGATGCGATTCGAACGCTTTCTGACTTTTTACTTGATGTTGCCTTGTTAACAGATGCTGACAAAGACGATGACGACACGAATAAGGTCTCTCTCATGACAATCCACGCTGCAAAAGGCTTGGAATTTAAGCATGTGAATATCGTGGGATTGGAAGAAAATCTGTTCCCAAGTCAACGATCGATGGACTCTAGGGAAGAGCTTGAAGAAGAAAGACGGCTTTTCTATGTCGCATTAACAAGAGCCTGTGAAAGCTGTACGTTATCCTATGCGACAACAAGATTTAAGTGGGGACAATTACACCAAGGAGATCCGAGCCGATTCTTAGATGAAATAGATGAGCAATATATTATTCAACCTGCAGGAATAACACGTTCAGGATATACAAGTAGAAATATTGGAACAGATGAAGGGCGCCCAACTTCAGGGTGGAGTAAAAAAGCCGTCAAGCCCAGTATCGGTGGACGTAACCTGACAAAGATTGACCTGTCTCAAACACCTACATCTAAGGAGAAGATGACAAAACCTCTTGGTGCTACTCATGGTGCGACAGAACGCCAAACACCATCGAGCACATCACCTCTTTCAGAAGGCATCAATGTGAAGCACGCCAAGTTTGGTAAAGGAAAAGTATTGAAGATTGAAGGGGAAGAACCCAATGTGAAAGCCACCATTTTCTTTCCATCAGCTGGCCAAAAACAACTCCTTCTAAAATTTGCAAAACTTGAAATTTTATGAAACGATATGAGATAATCGTCACTGCTTTGGTCACAGTCCTTGTGTGGGGGTGCTGCAGGAACGATTGCGCAAACACCTATATCATTGAAGGCACAGTCGTAGAAAAAGCGACTGGATTGCCTTGCGTGGATTTCGACGTTGAAATGGAAGAGCAAGTGCTTGAAAATGGTGTGCTGAATGGGTTTTTCGAG
>CAJQPF010000107.1 GCA_905480095.1 uncultured Flavobacteriales bacterium | reverse complement strand
TCGAATTCCTCTAGTTGAGAGCTACATTTCTATATATATATCTTAATATTTCTAATGCTCAGAAAATTTGGTGTGACGCCGATTTTTCAACCGTACAGTACAGACAGTCCTCTACTGAAAGACGTTTCTAAACGCCTTCTTAACGTATAATCATACCGTTTGCGTGCGCTCACAAAAGAGATGGATTATTCCCAAACAGCGTATCTTTCAGTTTCCACTTTCCAGTTAGTGTAGTTATTGATGCCTACCTATCCAATATTGCATCATCTGATTACCAAATTAACCCTCATAACATTAATTGGGCTCTTGTCAATGAAACAAAGACTTGTATCTGGATGGATTAACGCTGACGCTGGTAGTCGTCAAACTTCTCTGGGGTACGTACACGACGGAAGCATTAGCGAAACATCAGAAATGGTTGGTCAAGTATTGAGCGGGCAATATATGATTGATATTAATAATCCTGTGACAACTACCAAATGCAACATTTACGAAGCCTATCGCATCAATGATCCTTAGAAAACTCCTGTCATCATCAAGCTTTCGCCTCATGTTGACAGTATCTTATGGAGCACCTGCCGATGAATTGTATAAGTCTTTACCTCCGTTAAAGGCGCAGTTATCCCTTGATATATGAGGAGTTGGCATGACCTTGTTCGAGTTGGTCACAGTCAAACCGTTCTCTATGTTGACGGAGTCACTGATCTTGAGTATATTAAAAGACAAACTTCGAAATCCTACGGAGACGATGCGTTATTTGATCAAGAAGTAGGTAATCTCATTAAACAATGTCTCACAGTGGACCCTGCTGCAAGAAGTTCCTGGCATCGATTCGAAGTACTTTAGCTCCCTAGGGACGCTCAAGCCTCCCGGCAACTTTCTCTTTGACCTCCCGAAGACACCAAAATCTGAATATGCTAATCAATCACCGACTACACAAACCCAAGAAGAGACCAACTTTGGTTCCGGGAGACACTCCACTCAAAGTTCTCTTATCTCCCCAGTCACCTATCGCTCCTACTCAAGCGCGGGCTGCTCATTATCAATCTGATGAAACACGTACAGTGGCAAAACTTTCCTTTTAATGCTCAACACCAACAGAGATACAAGCAGATGGACACACAGTTTAACTATAGAGATATTTTTTAATAGGGTATTACGACGCTGAAAATAATACTCATATGATGCCCCTAAGCCTAATATTCTGAAGGTATGCAGCAAATTTGTCTTCTGCCTCCCTGACAGATGCTTCTGCCTCCCTGACAGATTGATCTTCTAGGCTCTGTGTTTCAGCTTTACTTAAGAGACTTCTAAGTTTCCGAAGTTTTTCCAAAGAGTGCAAGTCTTCTTTTACCGACGGAATTGTACAATCCCAGGTCAATTCAGTCAAGTCATCCTCAAATCCAACATATCCATGATTGGTTTTCTCTAGATGATCATGTGGAATGTCAAACATCTTGGTGTTAGATGTTTTATTGAATCCAGTGATATTGCATGAAGTCAAGTCGCGATAAAAAGACGTAATCATATTCGTCTGTTGACCATGACATGCGAGCAAACCACCCTGATCTTTATTTTCTTGCGGTTGACGCCCAGCAAGCGCTCGATCTGTTTGTACACTGCCTGCATTGGATACAAGCCCGTGGTACTGCTCAGCAATCGCATCGGCCATACTTTTGATTTGAAGAAGCAGGTGTGGATCCAGCTCTTGTTTCTCTTTAGAACTCGAACATAAGTCTTCTATTCCAGTCTGGTCTCCCAAAATGGCGCAATCTAGCTGATAGCCTGGCTGCAGAGTCGAGGTCTGCGACTCTTGTCCATCTTTCCCGCTTTCTGGTTTTTCTTGCTCCCCAACTGATATACGGACTTCTCTCAAACGTTGTGATTCTAGACTAAAGTGCACATGTTAGTTCCAACCATCATTTTTATTGCTTCAAACTTCACAGAAATAGCAACACTCACTCATTATTATTACCACGAGACCTTCGAAAAAACTTGGGGAAAAAACAAAAAGAAAGTTTTGCTTTCCTTCGCCCAAGAAAGCCCCACTTTCGATTCTCGATTTTTGAGGTAGAATCATCATTTTTTAAGCCCCCCATTTGAATATCTGGTTTTGACTTTTTGGCAACTGTTTTCCTTCGCCCAAGAGAACCCCATTTTCGAAATCTTGAATGTCTAGGAGCGTCTTCGAATTTAGCTACAACCAATGACTTAGATTGATTATTCATCGAAGTTGTTTCTTTAGTTTCCATCTCAGCAGATTCTCTCCTAGTGGCGATGCGATTATTCTTTCTTGGGTGCTTCAACTTATCCCGAGGATCATCTAGGGGATCATCCCTCGTCTCGAACATGCTCGATTCGGGTTCCAGTTCCCTTTGGTGTCTTTTATTTTCGTACGGAGAGTTTAGCTTGTCATGGCGGGGTAGCGTATTAATCTTCAATGGAGATTGCTGGTCTTGGTCTCTTGATTTGTGTCCTGCTTTCAAGCATGGCGACAATGGCTTGGTAGCTGAAGCTCGATAACTTCTGTATTGAACGCTTTCCCTCATTCTTTTTGAATTATGAAATGGATCAATCTATTTGCTTGGGATCTGGCCTCTGCTTTTCACCACGCAGAGATCTGAGTAAAGTTCGGCATGATCGGACGTCTGAAAGCGGCGAACCAAACAGCTTCCGTTGGGCCGTTGGCATGTATATAATATATAATGCATATATTTTAAATTCCCCATTCACTCAACGGCTGTCCAACGGAGCGACGCGTCATTTAGCAAGTACGTACGAGGTATTGACCTTATTGTGGCGACGTACAGACTGCTCCCACCAGCAGAATTTTCCCGCAGTGCTCGAAGAAGAAAAATAAGAGATCACTCTGTCTCGTCATTCTTTTCGCGTATGCTCTGCCCAATATGACCAAACACACGATAAATAAAGTTCTCTGGCAATTCCGGAGCAGTCCGAGCAATATTGTCGTGTTTACTCTCAAAGGAACCATCGTGATGCATTTGTTGTGTCAACAATATCAGAGAATAAACTGGATCTTTCTGTATTTGTTCATTCGATACAAGGTCTAGAAGTATTGTCCCAATACTGTGAGTGCTGCTGACATTGATCTTAGCAAAGAAGCTACCCTTTGGATCCGGGCGAGGATCAACATATGTCTTCTTATTCAATGGTATATATACATCTAAGTAAAGGAAATTTCATTTGGGAACAAAAAAATTCACCTAAATTACCTGTGCAGTAAGCCCACACACGCTCCACGCACTAAATGTACAGTCAGACAGACCTTGTCAAGCCCTAAAAACATATTCGATGGTATTCGAATATATTGGCACTCCGAAATGAAGAATAGAATAATATGTCGATTCTAGAGATCTATAACAAAGAATAGAATATGAATATTCTAAATGACGTCCAAAACTACAAAGAATAGAATAGAATATTATAATATAAC
>CAJQPF010000106.1 GCA_905480095.1 uncultured Flavobacteriales bacterium | reverse complement strand
TGCTAATAAATGTTATACACAACATCAAATGTACATTGTGAAAATCACATGCATTGCCAACAAAGTGGGGGTGTTAGGTTGTTTCTTACACCTCATCCAACTGTAATTATTACTTTCTATTTTGATGTGACTTGTTTTTTTGACAAGATTTTAATTGCCGTTAAGTTTTAAACGCATAAGGTTTCAATAGCATCAAAGATGATCTCGTCACTGTTTCAAAGTCTTGGGCTTAAGGTCTTACTTTTACATCATGATGAATAAGAGAATTTACTTCGGACTGGTCCGGTTTCCCATTGTTGCGATTTCGATCTTTTTTATCTGCTTCCTTCTTGCGGCATTGTTGTTCCCTGGTTCTGAAATTGAACATCTTCACTTCAAATCAGACATGTATTCTCTGACCCACAATTTCTTAAGTGGTCTGGGGAGTTTTGAGACATCCTCAGGTGAGCCAAACACAGCTTCCTCTATCCTTTTTAATGGAAGCTTGGTTTTGGTCGGTGCGACGCTTGTGCTCTTTTACATCAGATTTAAAGACTTTTTTACAGCCCTCGGGGATTCTGACAAGTCAATCAAGCTTGCACGTGTCTCAAAACCTGTGGGGCTTTTGGCAGGTGTTTTGTTTGCAGGTGTGGGTTTCGTTCCACATGATTTGCATTTCGACTTACACGTTTTCTTTGCAAATTATGCATTCCTGGTCCTCTTTGTTTTGTGTATCCTTCACAGCCTCACAGTCTATCACTCAAAGTTCATGAGCAACAAATACGCCCTGGGGTACATGTTGTTTTGCGTTGTTCTGCTCATCTACTTGTACATCATATTTTTGGGCCCGAGAATCGGTCCAAATACACAGTATTCTGAGACTGATTTGATGATTCAAGTGATCTCCCAAAAATCGATCGTCCTCTCTTTAATCCTCTCAATCCTGATTCAGGTGTATGGCTTTCATGCCCTGTTTAAAAAGGTGAGTTAAACACAGCAACGCGTCTTAAAGCGTGTCGCACAACATCAGTGCTGCCATAGCAATCATGATGCTGTTTTCAATAAGTGTCGCTTCTGTCATCGGTAATTTCAAGGCCGTTCCGAGGCACGCGCAGCGAATGGACTTATTATCCATCAATGTTTTTGTGACACCGATGGTGGTGATTCCCAAAACCACAAGTGTCACGACCAAAGCGAGATGTACTTCATAACGCATCAAGAACATGATGCCCAATGCCGTTTCTATAAATGGATATATCCATCCATAGATGGGAAGACGCTTTGCCAATGGATCATACATTTTAAAAGATTCCGGAAATCCCTTTAAATCCAACATTTTAAAGAAGGAAAACACGATGTAAAACAGCCCCATGAAATCCAGCATGAATTCGTGCCAAGACCAGTCCTTATAGTGGAGTAAGACTCCGGCTGAAGTGATGTAAAAGAGGATCAGCAACAGCGGTTTTAATTGCTGAAGTTTTGAGCTCTTCTGAGACTCCTCAGGGGTGTTCGTGGAGGTCAATTCATTTCCCCCCACTTTTTTTGTGACCGTAAATTTTTCGGGAAGTGCATTTTGCAAGACCTCAGCTGCAAGATGTTTGTCCATGGTGATGTCTGCTTCCCCTTTTGCAAGGTCAATGGTCACATGGGAGATGTGGGGCAGGGCGTTTAAATATTTCTCTACAGAAGCTTTGCAATTGTTGCAAGTCATTCCATCGATGTTAAATGTCTGATTCATTGCATTCTTATTGATTCAGATACTTGGCGAGCAAGCCATGAAAATGGTGGACACCTTGTTCCTTCGTGGGGGAGAAGCGGCCCGCTGTGTAGAACCGAGACTGAAGCCCCTGATGGACACTCTCCACGACGACTTCATCTTCCTTTTCGACCTTGTCTAGCAGCGCTCCTGCGCCCGAATCTAGTTTCGTTTCGTCGTACACGTAGGTGATGAAACTGACCTTTGTTTTATTCAAGCCCAAAGGCTTCACGATGTTGATAGAGAGTCCCCAAGGATAGAAATTGAACATCATGTTTGGGAAAATCCAGTAGTAATACGCGGCGACTTCCTTTCCATGATCTGGATGTCCTTGTGGGAGATCGAAGATTTCTGTGCCGCCATCTGTATATCCGATCTGCAGATTCATGTGGGGATAGAGCTCCGTCTTGTAGTTTCCGTAATCGAGTTCGCTGTTGAGATCGTCGTGAACGAACGGGATGTGGAACCCTTCGAGATAATTGTCGCAGTAGAGCGCCCAATGGCAGTTGATGATGTATTCCTTGTCGCGCGTGTCGTTGCGTTTGAACGACTCAAGCGGGAGGAAGCCAATGCGTTCGTTCATCTTGTCGAGCACTTCCGACAACGCGAAGGAGGGGTCAAGGGAGACGAACAAATGCCCGCACAGATCTTGCATCGAAAACTGCCGCAATCCCTCACACGCTCGGGGGAAATTTTTGGCCTGAGAGAACTCAGGCATATACTTAAAGTTTCCTGCCAAATCGTATTGTCGTCCGTGATACATGCACGTGAGACCCTTTGATTTTCCGGGATTCGTCGCCACGAGATTTCCGCGATGTGTACACACGTTACTCAGGCACTTGATGTCATCGTCCTTGTCTCGCACGAGGAGGAGGGGCTCGTGTAAAAAATCCGGCAACATCACGAAAGGGTGTACCGTTTCATTGAGGGGCACTGTGCTCGCAGCGTCTCCAATCCATTGCCATGTTTTCAAAAAAACCGTTTCTTTAAGCTTCTCAAAGACCTCCTGACTTTGATAAAATCGAGGAGGCAGGGTCTCTGCAAGGGTTATATCTGGATTGATGAAAAACGTCTCCATTGTAATTAAGCTTTTTCTCTTGAAATTAAGAAGTAGAATGGTATGCCCAGTAAAAATAAGACAAGCCCCGAAAGTAGTACCTCAGATCCACATCCCACCATAATCCATACTGTAAATGCAAAGGCACACAATGCAACAAAGTACTTCTTATAAAACCCTGCACTGGATCTCTTGAGTAGGCGCACCAAACTGATGATTGAAAAGAGGAAGGGGATGGTGACTGCCAGTGTCGTCAATTGCATCATGTAGGAGAATGTTTCAACGAGGCTGTTTGAGTAGTTGAAAAGCATGAATATGGACACGATGCAACTGGAGATGGCAATTCCATAAATGGGCGAATGCGCGGTGTTGACCTTTCCAAAGATCTTCGGGAACAAGCCCGCTTGAGCTGCTGCCATAGGAATGGCACCCTGCATCAGGATCCAGCCGTTGAGTGCCCCCATGGTGGCGATGACAGCGCCCGCGGCAACGATGTATTTGGCGCCGCCTCCCCAAAAGATCTCTGCAACATCCGCAAAAGGCGCACTCGATTCTGCAAGGACTTCAGCGGGGATCACCCCCATGATGGCGACTGAGCTGATAATGTAAATTAACACCGTGGCGAGGGTCCCGAAAACCGTTGCCTTTCTGACCGTTGTCTCGGAATCTTGAACACTGCCACTGGGGATGGTGGCACTCTCCATACCTAAGAACGCGAAAAACGTCAGCATTGTCGTTGTTGTAATCACAGAAAAATCACTTTCTCCAGTCAAATTAAACGGGGTAAAGTTTTCGGCCTGCACGTAAAACATACCCCAAATTCCGATGAGTAAAATGGGTGCGATTTTAAGCGAAGTCGCAACGATTTGGACCAGAGCAACCGTTTTAATTTCCTTGGAATTAATCCATGTAAAGCACCAAATAATCGCGAGTCCTGTTGCAATAGACGCAATGGCCGACTCTCCCAAGATTGGAAAAAACACAGCCAGATATCCTACAATCGCCACTGTGATCGCAGCATTCGCACACCAAATCGACACCCAATATCCCCACGCCACCAAATACGCAGCGAAGTCTCCCATGCCTATCCTCGCGTATGCAAAGGGGCCGCCATTGGCGTCTGGCACGAGCTTCCCCAGGTACCCGAAAACGACGGCCAGCAACACCGCTCCCAAAGACGCACACATCCACCCCACGATACTGATTCCTCCGAACGCAGCGAGTGCGGCAGGCAACATGAAGACGCCGGAGCCAATCATGTTTCCGATGACGAGGGCTGTACACCCCCAGAATCCTATTTTTTTTGCGTTGTCGATGTTCCCATTTTTTCTTCGGCGTCAAGATAAATAGAACCCCCTTGATTTTGAGAAGTTTCACCGTGAAAAGACATGAGGTTCAGTCGCTCCTTGCTGTCACACGAACCACACGTGTGCTATTGAATCATCAATGGGGGATAGAAAAAACTTGATTGTTGGGTGTGGTGATCTCTACGATGGTGTCTTTGATATCGAATAATTTGATCTTTAAATCTGGATGCAAAAAAACTTCTGTATGTGGCAAGGATTCAAGAAGATGGCTGTTGTCTCCAAACCCTTCCGGACACGCTTCGAGGTCAACGGAGTAATTGACCTCTCCAGTCACGAGGTCGAAACGTATTTCGATTTTTTCATCACAGAATGAACCAAAGTATGACTCATGTGAATTCAGAAGGAATTCATGGTCCCTGAATCCGTAAACAGACGTTTCACTCCACCTCCAATTGCTGCCCCCACTGTGAGAGATGTGAATCATGTGGTCCTCGGCATATGCCCCTTGAAATGGGTCTCCGAGGACACCACCCTCATCCGTTCCTAAGATCGCGTGACTTGATATTTTCCAAAGGTGCCATGTCGCATCTTTTTGTTTTAAAACCATGAGGTCTCTGGGGACATTAAAATCAGAGGAGTCTGATCGGTTCACAACGAGAACCATTTCCGCGATGGTGTCACCGTCCAAATCCCCATAACTCATCTCAATGATCTCTACATAAGATTCAATCTCAATGCCATGAATCTCTGAGAGTGAGAACGTTTGGCCCGATCCATTTGTGATGAACAGAAGCATGGAAAATGACGTCAACAGACCCATTTTCAATTGAACCATCGTCTTCGAGCCTCCCCGCAACGATAAAAGTCGAGTTGTCTTCAAGGGGAGGAGCTTCGTTCGTTATTCATTGCAGTTCATTTTCATCTGTATGAGTTTTGCATAATTATATATAAATATACATTTACAATTAGACTTTCAAGATGCTTTCCATAAATTCGTTTTTAAACACTAACAATCTTTGACTTCATGAAATTTATAATTAGTTGCATTTTCTTTCTAACTACAATTTTGTCTCCTAAATTTAGTGCGCAGTGTTTAAGTGGTGATTGTCAAGATGGAGTGGGCGAAAAGAAAATTGAATTGACAGATGGGAGTTTTTGTATCTATAATGGTGCATTCCAATTTGGAAGATTAAATGGTGAAGGTGCTTTGAAATGTGATACTTATTCTGAAGATGGAATATTCGAGAACGATATTTTAATAGAAGGAGAATACACCTCAGATCAATTATTTCAAAGAGGAAGCTTTGTGAATAGAAACCTTCATGGAAGCAATTGTTATGAAAGAAGTCAGCATGAAAGATGGGACATTGAGCTTATTTAACTGACTCCTCAATCTTTATCAAAGCATCGGTATTACTTTTGGTTTTAAATTATCTATAATCCATATTAGATGCAGGCAAATAAATGATGACTAAATTTATTATTTTACTTTTAAGTATCGTCTTTGGATTGTGTTGTGGTTTCAATCTGTATAATATAATAACGGATCTACTTACAGGATTCAGCACAGAATATATTTGTTTTTTTTGTGGAGTAGTATTTTCTTTATTGGTGGTTTCTATATTCAAGAGAAAGCTTGAATTTTTCAGTACTTTTGAGCATGAGCTTACCCATAACATTTGGGCCTTGATATTTTTCAAAAAACCTATGGGTTTTCACGTTAATCCTGATGGTTCCGGATTGTTTCAATTTATACCCGGTGGTAAATTCTCAGATATTTTTATTTCATTGTCCCCATATTTTTTTCCGACATCTTGTTTTATATGGCTGCCTTTTCACATAATATGTAAGGAAGAATATATGTGGTTTTATTTTTTGATGATGGGCATCTTCTTTGGCTATCAGGTAATAAGTACTATTCATGAGACAGGCTCATTTCAGACCGATATTAGTTCGCATGGAGTCGTATATTCCTATTTCGTTTTTATTCCTCTATACATTGTTTTCCATGGGATTATTCTAGCCCATCTCACAAATGGATTTAGTGGCATAGGGGATTTTCTCATCTTTGATGCTTATGAGAATGGACAGATGTTTTTTCAGACCATCAAAATACAACTTGGCAGTTGAGTCAGACCCTATAATAGTTTGCATAGGTTTCAAGTTGCCTGAACGATGCTCACATTTCTATATAATTCGGGAATGATGGGTATGACTTTAATGGTTTATCTTTAGCGCCACATGAAAAACACACTCTTCCTCCTTCTTTTTTTGTCCCCACTGTTTGTCTATTCTCAGGAGACTTTGAATGAGACTTTAATCCACGACGGGATTACACGTGAGTATACGATTCATATCCCACCTGGCTATGACGCAGAGAACCCGGTTCCTCTCGTATTTAGCCTCCATGGGTTCACTTCTAACAACGCTTTTCATATGCTCTACACGGGGTTTAATGATATCGCTGATACTGCGACCTTCATTGTTGTGTATCCTCAGGGAACGCTAACTGCTCAGGGCGCTACGCACTGGAATGTTGGAGGTTTTACCGCTGGAAGTACAACCGATGACGTGGGTTTTTTTGATGCTTTGATCGATGAAGTCTCCAGCAACTACAGCATCAACCCTGACAGAGTCTACAGCACAGGAATGTCAAACGGAGGATATATGAGCTTCCTTCTTGCATGCCAAATCAGTTCTAGGATTGCTGCCATCGCTTCAGTGACGGGCTCCATGACACCCTCAACGTATGATGAGTGCAATCCCGAACACCCCACGCCAGTGTTGCAAATCCATGGCACAACGGACGGAACAGTTCCATATGGAGGGGGCGCAGGCTGGTCGCAATCGATCCTTTCTGTTTTAAATTACTGGATTGATTACAACAATTGTAATTCAGATCCGATAGTCACTCCGTTTGACGACATAGAACCAAATGACGGATCTACAGCCGAACACTACCTTTGGAATTCGGGCGACAACGGCGTCACAACCGAGCATATAAAAGTCACAGGCGGAGGTCACGATTGGCCTGGAGTTGGCTTGGGGTATGGCAATATGGATCTCAGTGCAAGTTTAGAAGTATGGAAGTTCTTTATGCGTTTCGATATCAACGGCAGTCTCAATGATGAAGTCAACAATGTGGTTGAAATCGCGCATGAGAGGACACTCCTGAAAATCGTAGATATCCTAGGTAGAGATGCTCGAGAGGTGAAAAATCAGATGCTCTTTTACCTCTTTTCAGACGGAACGACAGAAAAACGGTTTTTCACGGAGTAAGCCTTTGCCTCCCCCTTGCGATCCAAAGGCTTCATGATCAAAGATGTTCTTGATATCCTCAAAGACTGCAGGTAAGTAATTTTTGCAGGTCATCGCTCATGTGTCACTCATGAAAAACAACGCTGAAGATATCCGTGCCTTTAACATTTTTCTTGTAATACTTGCAGCTTATGGCGTTCACGAAGGGGTAGTTTTGTAGTGACGAAAATGGTTGGAGACAAGACGGGAAATGAAACGGATACATCAGACGGATACAGAAGAGTGGTTTAACGCCATCTCACATGGAATGACTGCTTTGGCGGCAACTTTGGGATTCGTGTTTTTGGTCATCCTTGGTGTTTCTTCTGTAAAGGATTACACCCTCTTCAGTGCCATCGTCTATGGTTTGAGTCTGGTTTCACTGTATACTTTTTCGACGTTCTATCATGGATTGAGACAAGGCAAAGCAAAGAAGGTGTTTCATATCCTTGACCATTGTGGAATCTATCTTCTTATTGCCGGCAGTTATACCCCTGTTCTCTTAGTCTCCATAGGTGGAACGACGGGTTGGGTTCTTTTCGGAATACAATGGGCGTTTGCTTGCATCGGTATTGTCGTTAAAGTCTTTTATACGGGAAAGTATGACTTGATTTCAACGTTGATGTATGCGGTAATGGGATGGATGATTGTGGTCAGATGGCAGGATCTTGTAGACGCTATTCCCAGTCCGGCCTTGACGCTTTTAGTTGCAGGAGGAATATCATATACCGCGGGAATCGTGTTTTACTTGTTGGATACACGGATGAAGTATTTGCACTTTGTATGGCATTTGTTTGTGATGGCCGGCAGCGTGCTCCATTTCATCATGATCGTGAAATATGTCATTGTCTGATCCGCGAATGTTTGCCGAGGCGCAGTATGTGAAGTACTTCAATCACTCAATAAGGAAATTGGCCTTGAAAATTTCCAGTGGGGTTGTATCGTGCAACGACATAGGTCTCCCCACTTTTTGACACCGCAACGCCCATCCCTATCTCAGTGGTGTTTCCCCAAACCATTTGGGTGTAATGTCCCGTGTCACTGAAGTTTGGACCGCAGCATTTTCTGTATCTGTAAAGCTGTATTTCTTCATGCCAGCTTTTACTGGCTTCTGTCATCGGGTTCTGGTGTGTGCTGCTGTACCAATACAGATTCTCACCATCATCTGTTTTTGAATGTTCAAACCTGCCTGACTTGGCCAGTTCTTGGGCATAATCCTCCGCTTCATTTGCAAGGCTACTGGACCAAACAATAGCGTCTACACCGACCTCTTCTCTGGCCTCATTGTGAACGTTCAATGCACCTTTGATGTCCTCCTCCAACCCCGACAGATCACACTCCCAAGAACTGGCAAATAGGACAAATGATAAAATCAGCAGGTTTTTTAATATTTTCATTGTCATAAGATATGATATATTTGGAATCAATGAAAAACCTTCCAAACCAACTAATTGCCATCACACTATTGCTCACGGCAATCTCAACCCAAGCCCAAACCTTCGTTGTTCAACCTTATCTTCAAGATGCTTCGCCAAATGCGATCAGGATGATGTGGGAAACGTCTTCAGGAGAGGAGTCCCTTGTTTTGTGGGGGCCTGATGAAAACCTTGGGAATACCACAACCGGAAATGCGTTCAGTTCAGTCGGGACGGCCATGATGCATGATGTTCAGCTTACGGGGCTTGAGCGGTTTACAACGTATTACTACCAAGTCGTCACTGGGCAAGCAGTTTCTGAGATTCAG
>CAJQPF010000105.1 GCA_905480095.1 uncultured Flavobacteriales bacterium | reverse complement strand
GAAAAATTACCGTTAGGAAGGTTACCATACCCGGCAGCGGTAGTGAATGCCATGATGTTTCTCCTAAATTAGCATTTTACAGATGCAAACTCACCAGACTAATCAGAGGCTGATTCACTATGGGTGCGTATCTTATTCAGTCGGCCAACCGAATATTCAACGGGCCATGCTCGTCAGGTAATCCATAAGACTGAAGTGTTTGCGGATTAGGTATAAGCAGGTAGCGAACCCACTTACACCTTTGATGACTATAGTTATACTAAAAAATAACCATTTGTCAACACTTTTTTTACCTGGCTGAACCAGATATATCATAAAGAAACTTTCCACTACGGATAGCTTCCATGATTTCGTCAGACTTAGCCTCGTACTCTTGCGGTGACATCTTCTGTACTTCCGACTCTTTCAAGTAAGTAGAAGATTCATTTTCCTGCGGTTTGCTACGAGACTTGCGAGTATCAACAGATTTTGCTGCAGAACTGTCCGACTTTGATTTTTTGCTTGTCAATCCTTTGTCAACTTTGTACAAATCAATTGCCCGTGCGGCTGACTTGGCGTCGTTGTCATTTTCGTACAGCGCATCTTGTACCCACTTAGGCTGATCTTCTGCCCACTCGTGGAACTCATCACTATCACGAATGTCATCAAAGTCTGGGTGCAGTCGCATAAGTTCTGCTTCAGCTTTTTCTTTCTTAGCACTGTATTGCATATCATCAATTACTTTCATGCGTTCTTCCAAGCTGTCAGCTTGTTCCTTCGCTTTCTTGATAGCAATTGTTTCTACAATAGCAGCAACATCTGGATATTGCTTTGCCCAGCTTTCCAAGTCATCGTCAGACTTAGGTAGCTTCATTTCTTTTTTAGTCGCTGAACTTAACTGAGATTTTAATTGTTCTAGTTCAGCTTTAAATTCTTCAGCTTGTTTCTGTTGATGCCTACGAAGATCAGAGTATCGTTTCTTAAATGTTTTTTCTTCTGCACTAGTAGGCTCTTCTTCTTCGGTTTCAGCATCTTCTTCTACTTCACCTTTTTGTTCTTTTAGAAGTTGCTCAAGTTCTTCTTCTTCCATCTTGCGTTTTTCTTCGTTAGTGTATTTACGATTTGCAAACGCAACTTTCTTAGGTGACTGCATTTCTTCAGCCATGATTTCGGCTTCTGCCATTTTATTATACTCCTTGTTGGGGCCAACGTAGCCACCTGTCGGGTGGGGGATGGGTAGGCCAACTGATTGCGGTTATTTTTTAGAAGCTAAACCGCCTCGCTTCATCTTTTTGGTTTTAGGTTTTGGTTTAGAAGCCAAGCCACCTCTTTCCATGTAAAGTCCTGCTTCTCCAAAACGATCTTCACGGGACGCAATTTCTCCCGGTGAACTATATGGATCACTACTGACAGAATACTGTGTACCCCCACTTGCGGCTTCATCAGCACGTCTGGATGCAGCTTCCCTTGCCCGTGCGGCTTGATCGGCACGAAGAGCCTCTAAGTTTTGTTTTGTACTATCTGAATAGTCTTCTTCTCCGCTTTTAGATTTTGTAATTTGTTCAATGACGCTACTTCCATCATCATAAACAAGTTGTTCATCGGTAGCTTTTCTAGCTTCATCAGCCCGTTGTTTTGAAATTTCCCGCGCAAGAGTTTCGGGACGCTGTAAAATATTTGTATTTCCCCGTGTAGTTTTAATGCCCCGCCTTTTAGCTTCCCTTACTAGTGCATCTATAACTACTGCCTCACTCTTTGCTTTACCATTTTCGTCTACAAAAATGTCCCGCATACTTGTAACAACGCTTCTAGCTACTCTTGCAATTTCGCGTTGCCTAAAGTCACTCATTTCATGTAAAGACATGTTGTCATCATATTGACCTGTCTTACTACCCGGCCTGTCTGTAAAGTTTACATTACCCCCACGAAAAGAATCAAAAACACCGCCTAATGAGGAACTACTCATTGTACTAGCCGTGGCACGAGGGTCTTTGCTTAAATCGTTTGCAATGTTACCAGCTATGTTAAAGGTAGATGCCAACGCACCAAAACCAAATCCAAAATCAGATATTACTTTTCTAAGTTCCGGTTCTAACAAATTTTTGCTATATCCAATGCCTGTAACATCAGTCGTAGCGTACTTTACGTCATTAGTGCTATCGCCATCATCATCTGGGGATACTGTTTGTGCAGTCGGAACAACAGTTGTTGGCGTTTCTACAGCCTCTACTTCATCAGTCTTTACCTCTACAAATCCCGGAGGAATAGGGTAGACAGGGTTACCGTCAACAAACGGAATGGTCATGGTCTGACCTGTGTCGTTATTAATATACTCTTTTAACTCATCATATCTGCCGGTAGTCGTAGGCAAAAGCTGTTCAAAGGTTGGAACAACTGTACCGTCCGTTGGAACAGAAGGTGTAGTCAGTGGAGTAAACCCTGTCTGCAAAGGTTGCTGTTGTATTGGTTGCCCTGTAGGAATTGTTGGTGCTACGTACGGTTGTGGATTATATGTAGCAAACTGTGAAGGTTGTTCTGTAACACCAAACTGGTTAGGCACTAGACCACCAACCTGAAACTCCATAGGGTCATCTTCCGTATCGAGATCATCTAATGTAAATGGAAGATCATCCGGTATTGTAGCCTCTTCACTATTGCCCATCTGACCCATAGCGTCCATACGAGCAAGACCTGCTTTTGCTTCTTGCCGCATTTCCATCAGCTTTTCAAGACCCCAGTAACGTACTACGTCTGCAGGAAATACAAACTCGCCCTCACTTAGTTGGGCGGGAATGTCGTCACGCACTTCTTCTTTCAGTGATCCTGGTGGAACGTCATTACCTGATTGCTCATCTATTGTGCCGCCTTCGTCAAGAAGACCGCCTTCGTCAAACATATCCATTTGTCTCTCCATAGGCATACCACCTTTGTTCATGTTTGGGACACCTGATGTGTCAAGTTCTTTTAGTAGGCTTCTCCGAATAATTTCATTCTTGTCCACTTTAGGTTCAGCAGATGTATCATCATCGTCACCAAAAAGAAATTCACCAACGCCAGATATCGCACGACTAAAAAGCCCCTTCTCTTCAGGTTCTGCAGTAGGTATCGCATCAGTTGTGTCTGGTGCTACATCTTTTTCTTCAATAGCTGGAAGAGGAACGTCATCACCAACATCTGGCATTTCGCCTTCATAATCAATTGTTATGGCACGTTCTGCAGAAGGCTGTCCTTTACTAACTGCATCAGATACTGCAGGTGAAGGTTCAGGCTTTGCAGTAGCTGGTACATACCGTTCTAACTCTGTGAAACCTAGTTTGTCTTCATCTGTTTTTGGCGTTGTTTCAATGTCAAGTGCTGCACTTACTGCGGCTTTGCCCGGCTTCGTCGTGCTATGTAAAGATTGAAACTCGTATGTTATGGGTATTGCAGCACCCTCTGACATATTGTATGTTACTTTTGCAGATTTCTGATCGTTGTCTTGATTAATCGCATTAATACTAGTGATAGTAGGAATGCCTAAATCTTTTGCTGCAAGATTATAAAACATTGCCCGACGAATTGCAATACCTTTTGTTGGGCGTTCTCCTTTTCTTTTGGGATCGTAAGCACCAATTGCATCTAGTGATTGCTTTATGGCTGCTTCATAATTTCCAGATTTAAGTGCGTTGAAATATTTAGGGGCTTTTTTGTTTAAGCTACCCATATTAAATTGTATATCCAAAGAATTAAACTTCATAGGCAGAGGAAGATTATCCCAATCAATTCCCATTCTAATAAGTTCATCTATGTTTTTTTGTGCAACAGCTTTTGCAAGACCTTTAGGGTTACCTTCATAATCTTCTTCTTTAACGCCTAACAAATCTTTAACACCGTACTCTCGTGTTGCCATACCTGTAACGGTATCGCCGCCACCAGCACCTTCGCTAGTCTCAAGAGTATTTAGATACGCATCTAAGAACTGATCGTTATCCATCTAGTTCACTCACTTCATCCCTAAGACGTTGCACCTTACGCAATGCAGTGATAGAACCCTGCGCACGTGAAATGTCTGTAATGTCATTCGACTGCTCTAATGTTTTACGATGCGTGTCGATTAACGCATCAATGTAACTACTGAAGTGATTCCACTGGCGGTTGTTGCCCACCAACGGCTTCAGCTTGCTGTACATTTCCTTGTCCACCATTTCCACTAAATCCTTGTTCACCCGGTACTGGTACCTGTCCGGTACCCATTGTTCCACCACCTGCACCAGTTGGGTCCATCACATCCGCACCTGCTGGCGCACCTTGGCCTTCAGGTAGCGGGGCTTGGAACTGCTTCATAATCTCTGCTTGCAGAGCAGCTTCATTCATATTATTTACAACCTTATCGGGGTCAAGGTCCATAGACTTTGCAATCTCTGTGATTACATATTGGAATTTAGCAAACGGGGCAAGTGCAGGGTTGCTTGCAATTTGCAAGAATTGCATAAGCCTCTGACTACGTATCTCATTAGCCATTAGACTTTCTGTACCACGTGCCTTTACTTCTAGGTCGCCTTTGATATCAGAGTCAAAGTCAAACTGCATGTTAAACCGAAATAGTCCTTCGCCAAGTGGACGTAGCAAATAATCATCTACGTTTTTAATAACACTCTTGATAGAGCCTTGCGCCGCACCCATAAGCATGGAGATGCCAGATGCTGTGCGTCCTACGCCAGACACGCCTGTCTGCCCATGTGCAAAGGATGGGAAGCCTGTGCTTTCATCTGCTAGGACACGAGCCTTGTCAAACATCATCATGTTCTCTTGTGATACGTTTGGATACTTGGTGCCGAAGATAGCTTGACCCGGTGCGCCACCCTGACGACGGAACACCTTGCCCGGATATAGTGTCAAGTCTTGTCCCGGCACTAGGTTAGTTTCGTCCACCTCAACCAGCAAGTTACCTGAAAGCACAGCATTGTCCACTGCCATACGCATGAAACCGTTCATAAGTGTCTGGGTATCATCCATGTTCTCTGCAATGCCTACACCAAAGAATGAGTAAGGATTGAGTTCATACGGTGCAGCCATGTATGGGATTTTGCTAGGCTTAAACGGATTCAATACAAGACGGATCAACTTACCGTTACAAATCCATGCATTAGCTTGTAGTTCATCAAAGTCTTTCAGTTCATCTGGGATATCAACTTCTTGCTCAAGAAGCATGTCAACATCCATCATGCCCCAATATTCAAGAACCTCAAAACGATCTATGCCGTGTTCTGGGGCATAGTCGGCAAGGTCATCTTCCCAATACATCTTGTCGTAATTTTCACCCAGCAAGATGACTTCATCAATTACTGACTCACGGAAGTAGGGACGACGTTTGAGAGAACGCAACTGTGTGCGTGACATCTTATGTCGTTCAATAACAAACTGTGCCTCGTCCATGTTGTTGGCATCAGGGTCTGGGTAAAAGTTCCATACCGATACGTGTGATACTTGTGGGACTGTTTTAAAGACAGGATCATATTCACCATCGTCATCCCAATTAGGATACTCTTTGTCAATAGCAAATGGCCCCTTCATTACACCCGTGCCAAACAAAGACATTTCAAAAGCTGTGCTGCGTAGATACTTATTTGCACTTGACTCTTCTAGCTGGTCATGGATTTTTTTCTGCATTCTTTTAGCAGCAATCATGGCAGGACTAAATGTAATAGCTGTGGGCGTTAAACCTGACCCCTCTTTTAGTTTGTCCATTACAGGGTCTAGCTTTTCCTGTAGCGGACCTAACTTATCCATCAAAGTTTTTTCCGTGGCACCAGCAGGGAGTTCCATGCCGTCACCTGCAAACCCATATGGATTCTGCAGATCGTCAATGCCTACCGATTGATCTGGTGCTTGTGGATCAAAGTGTACATTGTCTACTACACCTTCAGGAAGTTCCGTAGGTTCGATAGAAAGCGGAAAGCGATTGTTGGCAAAGAGTACATCGGTAATCTGTCCGTATGCTGCCAATGTTTTTGTTTTGGTGATTTTAATAAAGACACGTGATTTTTCCGTTTCTGTAAACTGTACGTCAGGGCCATACAAACCGCGATAGTTTCTATATGCACGAAGCCATCTTTCCTCATCTTGATACCTATAGTCTTTAGCTTTGTAGAAACGATCTGTGACAAAACTAATTATAGAGGACACACCCACATCTTCTTGGACGCTATCCTCCGTATCCTCTAACGCAATCGCGTCGTCTTCAATCATAATTTCATCTTCAGCCATGTTAAGTTCCTTAATATCCAAATGTTGAATCGGCTACCGGCATACCAGTCGATGGTCTTCCCATCGGGTCGTAGTCGAAAACAGAGAACCTGGGTCGGGACATAATACCGTACCGGAGTGCATCATAAAGATGGTCTTCAGAGTGCGTGTCAATGTCTTCTGGATTCTTCTTGTCAAGCGGAAGTGCTGGTAATTGGGATATAATGTTTGTGCAATTATTAAAGAACACAAGTCTTGGTTCCTCCGTATACTCATCTATTTGTAGCCGTCTATGTATTTCGTTCTTACCAGCTACTCTACTTCCTCTACTTCTGTCTGATGGTCGCCAACGGCACCCCTTCATAATCATTTGTTCTGCCAAGCTAGGACCAGTATCCCCACGCTTATGCCAAAGAGAACTATCAAGAACGCCATACTTGATGTTGCCATCCCCAGCTTCCAACTCAAGAATTTGGTCTGCCAAATCCGTCGCCAGAACTTTAGAAACGTAATGCTCCCGATATACAATAAGTTGTTCAGAAGGACTAACAGCAAACCAAACAACCCCGCTGTATGAACCATAGCCATAATCACAAGCCCTAAACTTAACCCAATTATTAGGAATGGGGAAAGGATCAACCACATGCACAGTACGGTCAAACTCCGTAAAGGCTGCACCCTCTTTAATATCCCAATCACCCTCTAGGAGTTGCCTACGCTGTTGCTCTGGCATGGATAGAAGCATTGCTTCGTAGTCACCCGACTCTGCCAAGTAAGGATTGTCGAATAGTCTTGCTGGGATAAACCGCCTTTTAAATAAAGATTTACCAGCTTTTGCATGTCCTGCGGGATACCGCAAGACTTCTCCGGTTTCAGAATCTGTCGCATCGAAAGACCTATTGTACGGTGCAG
>CAJQPF010000104.1 GCA_905480095.1 uncultured Flavobacteriales bacterium | reverse complement strand
GCAGTCGAATTCTTGTTCGCCACACTGATGGTGGATGAGTCCTCCGCTTTGGATGCCTACGATTGGATGCAAAGCGTGGCGGAAGCCGACGGGAAGCGTTTGGTCATTAACAACAGTTGGGGCTTGCCACAATGGGGTACGCCGGATGGCAGTGCGTTGAGCAACCAATTCATCGACGCCATGTCCGACGAAGGGGTCGTGTTTGTGAGTTCCAATGGCAACAACGGCGATGTAGACTTTCATCTTGACCATACCTTTGAATCGCCGGGGGATACCATCCGCTCCAGGGTCAAGTTTTACCCGCTTAATGCCAACCCCAACGCCTGGGGTCAGAATCTCACATTGTGGGGCGAGGTCGGTGAATCATTTGACATGGGATTCCTGGTGACCACTGGTTTATCAACGATTGTCGGCGCAAGCCCGATGTACAGTACTTCCGACGGGCCTTTGATCCTGGACACCATGGAAGTGGTCAACAACGACACCATCATTTACGACGTGGTGTTGGAACAATCACATCCGGCCAACGGCCGACCGTTCATTCAGTTACGCATCCACAAAGGGAACGCCAATGTCGCCATAGCAATGCAAGTGACTGGAGAAAGTGGACGTGTGCATGCCTGGAATCACACTCACTTGACGAATGATGTGGGCAATTGGGGGCAGGACTTCCAAGCTGCCCAATCGGGATGGGTGGGTGGTGATCCGTTCTATGGTATTCAACAACCAGCTTGCGGCCACAGCGTCATCGCTGTGGGGGCTTACACCTCGGAATATCTGAATCCCGTGGGAACTGAAGTGGGTGGAACCTTGGCCAATTTCTCGACCTACGGCCCTACCCTAGATGAACGTCTCAAACCAAATGTCTCCGCCCCTGGCGTGAACGTCGAATCCGCATTGAGTTCGTTCCGAGACGGTGGGTATAGCATCACCAATACCGTTGATTTCAACGGGACCGAATACGAATTTGCACGGCTCTCTGGCACGAGTATGAGCGGACCCGCAGTAGCTGGCGTGGTTGCCTTAATGCTGGAAGCGAACCCCGATCTGACTTCGGCTGACATCCGTTCCATATTGGAATCGACAGCCCGCGAGGACGAAGACACAGACCTTCTGCCTGCTGCGGGAGACCACGTTTGGGGGCATGGCAAGGTGACCGCTTCACAAGCCGTTCTTGCTTCTCTATCATGGAACTCCAGTCTAAACTTGTCGGGCTTGGTGATTGAAAGCCCCACTGTCTACCCAAACCCTGTACGAGAACGACTGTGGTTTTCTGGATTGCCTGGCGGCGAATCAGCTTGGCAGATCTTTGACATGCAAGGCCGGTTGTGCCAATCTGGCCGGACTCTTGATCTCACCTCCATCGATGTATCGAATCTTCAGCATAGCTTTTATGTCATTCACATACGAACCTCCAGCTCTTCACAGGTTTTTAAGTTTCTGAAACGTCTGTAATCCCTGTCGACTGAAGGGGGTGTTGTTTTCACGGCATTGACATCTACAGTTTCGTCAATATCAAAAATAACTTGATTAGGCTGTTTATATTATATATTACGTCACCACCTTATTCAATTTACACACATTAACTCCTTAAATTTGATTCATGACTTTGATTCTTCCGTCTATCTTGTTGTTGGTTATGGTCGCTATTGAGGCATTCGTCATGCGCGTGGTTCAAAGAAAGGAAGTGCCTTGGCACCAGTTGGTGTTCAATTTAAATTCGGGACACACCATCATGTGGTTATTCCGTGGTATTGAAATTGCGGTTTTCCATGCTGTTTCTGAGCGGTTTAGCTTTGGTTGGGTTGAAGGTTGGTCGCCTGATGAGTTAGAAAATGAAACAGACATACAATAACGATTTGACACACAAAAACATACTTATTATATGTACTGGAAATTCATGTAGAAGCCAAATTGCTGAAGGATTTCTGAAAAAATTAATGCCGCTAACAAATGTTTTCAGTGCAGGTATTGAAACACACGGTGTAAATGAGCGCGCAATTACAACAATGTCAGAAGTTGATATTGACATTAGCCTACAAACATCAAATCATATTGATGAATATAAGGATCTTGATTTCTCACATATAATTACAGTATGTGACCAAGCCAATGAAAACTGTCCGGTTTTTCCATCTCAATCACTAAGGCATCATGTAAACTTTACAGACCCTTCAAAAGTAAACGGGACGGAGGAAGAAATTATGGCTGAATTTCGAAGAACAAGGGAACTGATAAGAATGTACTTAGAAGAATTCGTTAAAGAAAAAAAATAATCTAAGTATGTATTAAGTGGTTTCTTAAGCACAAGGATCGGCACAGTGAAAAAGAAAACATCGCCATCTCAATTGTAACCATCAGAGTCACATCAATAGCTAGGGTGATACCTGAACATCAGATCTTTCAGTGACTAATCCTGAACACAACGTACTGAAAACCCACTTGTTATTAGTGGATTTTCTCTTTCAACCCCTTGATTGTTGTATACAAAACGCCTAGCCCAAGCATAGTATTCTGATGATAAGGCCAAGGAATTTGTCCAAAAAATACCATCATCACCTGCATGATAGAAGCCATTATATGCATATCGCCAACCACCTGGGAGGATATTAAGACCTGAAGCGTTCGTACCGTTACCCTCATTACTCCAACCACTCTCTGATTTCATCTGTTCCCCTTGATCAGTCCCTCGAAATCCTTGTGAATTTACCATTTCTAAGTCCATACCTAATGTTATTTCCAGTAGATTCCAATCCGCATCAGATGAAACATGCCATCCATTTGGACAAACATCAGAATCTTGAACAGCAAGCCAATTGTAAAGTACGCCATACAAATTATAATTCGTGGTAGATTTTGCTTCTTCAACATTCTGACCTTCGTACCCATAAACATAATAAACGGGCATATCAATTGAGGACGAAGAATTAGGTGAAACTTCTGGTAAGTACCTACAATTTTCTGAAAACCAACATTGATCCCCAATAACTACAGTGGCGTAGGTATAATCTTGAAAAAAAATATCGCCACACCCAATACCCGTATTTACAATCGGCCATTCATTTCCATAAAAAGATAAAAACTGAAGTAAATCAGAACTTCCAATCGATCCATCATTATTAAAATCTGTTTCGACACATTCAACTTATGCAAACATGAATATATTGATCGACACAAAACATAATGTGACTACATATTTCATAATCTAATGTGTATTAATGGTTGACTTACATCTTAAAGATAAGTCAAAACGCCCCTACTCCATGACTGAGGTGTGAGTCAAGAATGACACAACGGTCAAAATCTTAACCACACTTATTTTCAAAATACTGTAGCTCTTCTATTACATCAAGTAGGAGCTGTAATTCTTTTTGTCTTTTCTCAAGCAAAGAAATATGTTGTTTTACAGGATTATCTTTATGAATGGATGGACAAGGATATTCTGAAGGAAAAAAATCAATCATTTATTCTGAGAATTTAAATATTCCACTACTGCGCATGCAGAATTATAATTTGTCGCCAGGGGTATGTTATGAACATCACAGAGTCTCATTAACATCGCAATATCTACATCGTGTGGATGTTTATCTAAAGGATCTCGAAAAAATATCACTCCATTAATTTCTCCTCGAGACACCATCGCTCCAATTTCAGCATCTCCTCCAAGTGGTCCACTATTTACAGTTTCTATAGTTTTCACACCCGCTTTTTTCAACATGGAGCCAGTTGTACCTGTAGCGACTAATTCTAATTTTAAACTAGAAAAGAACAGCAATCTTTTGAGAACAAAGTCAACCATATCTGCCTTCTTACCATCATGTGCAATTAAAGCTATTTTCATACTGCAATGATAAAAACGAAATCACAAGAGAATGTGAGATCAATATGAACAAAGGGTTAAATAATCATTGACAAATAAAAAGTAAGGGAATCTAAAGGCATTACATACGGTTACTAACATTTGTTGTTCCCCATGTTGTGGCGAATTAAGACACTTTTTTCTGTCTATTATCAAAGGGCTTGATGCTGTTGATAAACTCAGCAAATCCCCTACTCAATTCTCACATTCTCCTGTTCTGTAATGTGTAATGCCATGACATTCGGCACTTCCCCAATTAGGATAAGTAATGTCATTACAACCGCAAACTGGAATATAAGACATGGGTACACCCTCGTTACATGGGGTTTCCGAACATTGCTTTGAACAAGAAATTAAACAAAAACTTAGTGTTAAACTGAAGAAAAATGTAAATAAATAAGTGTTTCTTTTCATTGAATGTGTTTTAAAACAGGGTGAAGGGGTTGCTCGCAAGTTAATACAGTGAGTCATGTTTACAGATGTTAATTGAGCAACCGAACCTTGCGCTTATACCGAATGACACGGGTCACGCCAAAGGATAGGTTACCCGTCAATAAACGTCCGTTAAATTGACCATTTTGATCCGGAAGACTTGCATATTTCATGGACGAGATCCGCGCCGAAAGCTCGATACTCAAATCCGGTGCAATGTCGTAAGTTGAATGCATTCTAAACATAGGGGCAACGGAAATTCGGTTGGAGGGAAATTCAGAGTCGCTGTAATTCACAAAATCTCCTTCATTTTCTGTAAAAGTTAGACCAGTGATCAAGGCTCTCCAATGAACGAGAGCGCCAAGAGCGATGCCACCGTGTAAGATGGGTGTGAATGACCATTGCTTCTGCCATTCCAATGGAATGGTGATTGTGCGCAATCGATTGTGATGGACGACACGCCGTTGAACCAAAACAAGCACTT
>CAJQPF010000103.1 GCA_905480095.1 uncultured Flavobacteriales bacterium | reverse complement strand
GTAAGTAAACTAATCACTTAAACTCCCATTAAAAAGTTAGGACACGTTCTTAGTCAGCTGTAAGCACTAAATGTAGTACTGAAAAATAAATGCCCTAACGTTTTAAATCATTACTTTCATAAAATCTACTAACCCTATTTGCGACAGTAAGAAAAACCCTACTGCTCCAAACACACTATACTTTATCTGAATAGCCGATTGTTCTATTCTAGTCATACGCTTCTCGATGCTTTTTATATCTGAAAACACTCTAGCTACCTGATTCTCTACTCTATTCACTCTCTCTTCCATTATCATCCTTATCTTGATTATAGTCGAAAGGTGACATAGGCGGTTTTGGCGTATTCCTTTCTTCGTTCTCTATTATATATTCCTTTTGCGTTTCTTTGAAAACTTTTGCCAACCGCTCTAAACCTTCTTGTTTTTCCCACCAAGTGTTCATTATTTACCTGTTATCCATTTAACTTTTGTGTATTGTCTTGAATCTCAAAATTACAAGAATGCTCTATCTCTGCGTTTATTTTTTCGACAGAGTCGCCAGTTATCCTAGATGTATAGTGTAATAACGCTACATACATATAAGGTATTTTCTGTGCTTCTATGTCTTGTGCTTCTTCTTCTGTCATGATTTATAGAAATTGTACGCTAAACTGATGCGTTGTTCATCAATATTGTGTTGTTGTACCATATGTTCAATATAACTTCTAAAAATAATTACGCTACCTTCAACTGGAGTAATATGTGCAATCTGTGTGTTGTCAAATGTTGCTTCAGTTACTTGTGGCGATAACATATCCTGGTAAGGATTTTTGAAATAAAATCTTGCAGAATCAAGTGGTGCTTTTAGGTAGTAGACTGCACTAATAATACTATTTGCGTGTGTATGGAATTCTTGACTGTCACCTTTGTTGTATATGTTTAGCCATCCATCTGTAGGGTTTTTTTGTATTTTAGATGAATCTAGTTTAGTGTCGTTACAGTATTCATGCACTGCTTCAGATACGAATTTATTTATACTTTTAAAACTTTTATCTGTACATACGCTGTGAGTTGAATGAGTATTGTACGTTCTAAATAACCAATTGTTGCCACCACTAGGTACTTGTTTTTGGATTGTGTTGCATTTTTTAATTAATGTATCAACCACGTCATGATGGTTTGGGTTTGTCTTAGCCCCTATTACACTAGCAAAAAATCTGTCGTAACCAATCATTATGAAAAATAGTTTAAGTTTAAAACATATCTAAATGGTTTGTCAGTATGTGTGGTTCCAGTGTGTTGTAATGAGTTAGGAAATATAACTACTGAGTTAGCTTCACATTCTATTTCTTTTACTTTGTTGTTTTCTTTTATCAATGTTTTACCATCTGTGTCATTAAGATAATAAATAGCTGTTGTTAAATTAGCGTGTGGCTGTTTTTTCTCGTTGCCAATATCTATGTGATAACCACCTAGTATACGGTTTTCATTTTGTTGGATGTTACAATTTAGTCTTAATCTATGGAATGCTACTATTTGTAATTCTCTAAACAGTGGTTTAAACACATCAAACAAAGTAGACGTGACATTGTGATCTAAATAAATAGTGTGTGAAAACTGATAATCTTTTGTATTGCTATCTAACACTTGACCTTTGTACCAACAAACGTCATCAGCCTGCACAACAGACAATATATTTTTGTGTGTTGACTCTGTTAAGAAATTTTTTATAACTTTAATCGTCATTGGTAGTTACTTTAACAGCAATAGTAAATCTATGTTTGTTTCTAAACGTCGTTGCTTTGTGTACTAAATTTGCATCAAAACCAACTAACCTGTTTGGTATAGGTAGTATGCCTTTAATCTCATTGTCAACTATTATTTGTGTTTCACCACCATCGTCTAGTTGCCAACTATCGTTTATGTAATACAAAAATGTAATACCTTTTTTACCATCAGTATGAAAATAAGGTTTTTCTGACGGTGCGAAACAATTAACATACATTCTGTTAATACTTACATTTTGTAAATTAGTAAAAACTTCTTGTATCCTTTTCTTAAATAATTTGTAGATACGTTCAGTTTTGTTTATTTCGTGAACCATGCCTGTTGGTGGTGTTGTATCTGTGTCTGTTTCTCCATATGTGTAAGAAGATGTAAGGCAGTATTTGTAGACGTATTCTGCATCTTTTGTTTCTAAAAACTTGTCTACAACTTTCATATTAGCTTTATCCTCATATGACTGTCTGCTGTAGGCACTCCAACTGTACCAAAAGGCATAACATTAAAAGCTAATGAGTTTCTTTTGTGCTCACTTTTGTTTTTATTAACAATGTGCCACATCTTGCTTGGAAATAACAATATTAAACCATTTACAGGTTGTACTGTATAAGCATTGCCATTCAATACGTTGTATTCTGTGCATGGCACTTTAATCTGTTCGTCTCGAAAATCTTCAAATGTAATGCTTCCGCTATCTTCATTAACATTTAAGTACAACACACCACTTATAAAGCTGTTTTGATGTTGGTGGTATTGTGACTGTTCCATACTGTCTGTTTCTGTAAACCAAGACGTGGTAATTTTAAAATCAGCGTCGTATTTCATTATGTTGTTTGCATAATTATATAGTTCAGCATTAATAATACTTTTAAGTTGTTTGTGCTGTTCTTCTTCTAATACATACAATGAAGAATCGCTAGATCTTGTTTGTTTATGTTTGTTTATTTCTGCTTTTAACGGTTCACGCATATTTTTTACAATAGCTTGTGTGTCTAAGTCTAAGTTGTTACTGTATAACACATCGCCAAATATAACGTCAATCATTATTTATGTACCCAATCATTTCGTTTAAGAAAAATATTACCTGCAACTGTAATTCTTTCAACGTCTGAAAAAAATGGAGTTACTGAATGGTTTAACCAAGAAGGAAAAATGTAAATATCGCCCTCGTCAGGTAAATGCGAAAA
>CAJQPF010000102.1 GCA_905480095.1 uncultured Flavobacteriales bacterium | reverse complement strand
GTAATATTTGTGCGCCAGGAGGCATGACCAACCTGCGCATATCTTCCACAAGGGCATTGATGTCTGATTGGCGAATTTCATCATCTAGATTTTCTCTAGTAATCATGCCTCTGTGCTGTAGGCTTTTGATGTGTTGACCTGCAATACCAACATTGACGACTTTGATTTCCACACCTGAATCCTCCTCCGCAGCCTGGACAGCGAGCTTGATGGATTGTACAGTCCTTTCAATATTTGAAACAACCCCACGAGAAACACCTACGGAATCACTTTTCCCATACCCCAGGATTTCTATTTTCCCATGCGCGGTTCTTTGGCCCACAAAACAAGCAATTTTTGTCGTTCCTATATCTAGACCGACGATTATTTCAGGGTCAGGTGATTGTAAATCTTTTTCCATGGGTTTCGTATTGCGGTAATTAGTAGACATGTCGTTTCGCGATCACTTGATCCTTGTAGCTCAAATCAATGCGTGCGTAGTTCTTTAAGTTTCCAGACTTTATTTGGGCTCTGTAAAAAGTGATTAAATTTCTGCGTTGAACATCGGGGTCTTGTTCCAAACCAAGCAATACCCTAGATCCTATTCTAGGGACCAGTTCTAATCCACCCTTTGTGTCAACAATGATTTGGTCTATTAAAGCAGACCAAAACCCATCTCCCTCTGTCGCATCAATGAATGCAATTCCTTTGAGCGCATCCTCGTAGCTGTTTGCATGTATAATGGGAACACGGGCAGTGTATTGCTCGTCGAGATACATATACTTGTTCTGTTCATCGATATAATAGTCACCTTCTAGTTCTGAATGCACCCGAGCTTTCGGATTCTTTTGTGTGAGATTAAGATGTAATTCTCCATCAAGGGTGGGGTAAATGTTTGCTGATAGAACAGAAGGAATGAGCATGATATGCTCATAAATTTCATAAAGAGGAATGTTTTTTTCTATCAATCCAATGATTGGCCCGTAGGTGTCAAGATGTTCACGTACTCTTAAGGGCGTTAAGAACTGAGTTTCTTCAGCGCCCACAATGTGTATTTCAATTGAAGTTATTCGTTTCTCAGCTTTATCAATTGTTGCAAAACCCAACAAAACCAATATAACCCCAAGAATAAGGGAAATACTGAGGATTGTTGCTGTGCTGTTTTTCATTTTGATTCAGGCGTATGTTGAACTCCATTTTTTGAGTGAAGGGACGAGTAAATCGATGTCTCCTGCTCCCACAGATAAAAGAACATCTACGTGGTGTCCCTTTAAGTTCTCGAAGATGGAATTTTTCGTGGAAGTTTCAGCGTGGGGGTGCGAGATCTTTTCAAATAGCGATTGTGTATTGAAACCCTCTATTTCGTTTTCTCTCGCAGCGTAAATAGGAAGCAGTATTAACCTGTCTGCTTTATTCAATTCTATGCGAAACCCCTCTTGCTGATCTTGAGTTCTCGAAAACAAATGAGGTTGAAAAATAACGGTTAAATGTCTGCCTGGGAAATGCGTTCTAACAGCTTCTATCGTTTTTTTTAATTCAGTAGGATGATGTGCATAGTCATCAATATACACAGATTTTGATGTGTGCGTGTGTATTTGGAACCTCCTGTAAATACCTGAGAATGAGGCTAAACGAGATTTTATCATGTCAATTTCCACACCGGCATTGTAGGCCAATGCTGATGCAGCAATGATGTTTTCTAGATTGTGCAACCCCATCATATTGACGGAGATGTTTTTTACGACTGATTCTTTGTTGTTCAGATTTAAATCAAATTTTAAACCCGAAGAGGACCCATCAATTTGAGAGGCTGAATGCGTGAGTTGTAAACCGGATTGTTCAATTCCATATGTTTCTAGATTTGCCTTTTTGTCAAATTTTTGTGCAATTTCATGACAAACAATTAATTTCTCCTTCACCTTATCTGCGAAAATTTCAAATGCTTCTACAAAACGTTCTTCATTTCCATAGATATCCAAATGATCTGGATCTAGAGATGTAATGACAGCATGTGTGGGACTTAGGCTATGAAAGCTTCTGTCGAATTCGTCTGCTTCAACGATGGTCCATTTTGCTTTGCCAGACCAGTAAAAATTACTTTTTGTATTTGCTGAAATGCCTCCTATGAATGCATTACATCCATTTTCAGTTCCAGCTACGATGTGTGCAAGTATCGCAGTTATTGATGTTTTACCATGTGTTCCAGCAATCGCTAAAGTGGGTTTGTTTTCAGTGATTTGCCCCAGAAATTCTGACCGTTTGATGGCCTTGTGTCCTGCGTTTTGTAAATGGATGAGATGAGGATGACTTGATGGTACTGCAGGTGTGGTGATTACGATAAGCTTACCAGGTTCGGTCTTCACCGCTTCCGGAATAGCGCTCACAGAAAGTTCATAATTCACATGCGCACCTTCACGCACGAGTTCCTGTGTGAGTTTGGTTTTTACTTTATCATACCCATAAACTTTGCAACCGTTTTTCAGCAAATATCTTGCAATAGCACTCATGCCTGCGCCGCCTACACCTAACAGATATGCAACTGAGGGACTCATATTTATAGAGTTAGAAGTTTCTCTACCTCATTTACAATAATGACTGATGCATTGGGCCTTGATGCTGTTTTTAGTGCGGTCATCATGGCTTTGCATTTTGCCGGATCTAATAACAAATCTTCTATTTCCACTCTAAGTTTCTCCACGACATCACGGTCCTCCACAAGGATAGAAGCGCCTCTATTTACGAGGGACAATGCATTCTTAGTTTGGTGATCTTCTGAAACATGAGGTGATGGAATGAGAATTGTAGGTTTTGCGACCAGGGCCAGTTCTGAAATCGACATCGCTCCAGCTCTACTTGCAATGATATCTGCCGCAGCATAAGCCAAATCCATTCTGTCGATAAATCCCAAACAATTTACTGAACGTGCTATTTTAGAGTGTTTCTTTTCGAAATCTGTTAACCAAGCCGTGTTCTCATCCAAGAAACGAGCGCCGCATTGCCAAATAATAGAGTAGGGTAGGACTTGTTTGCTTTGTTCTAACGAAGCGTAATGTTCCATTACATTTTTTACAGCCGAATTCATTGACTTTGCGCCAAGACTACCACCCATAATGAAAATGATGGGCGTGTCATTCTCAAAGTTGAAATGGGCACAGGATTCTGATTTAGGTGGCGTGCGTTTTGAATCAGCGAGTTTCAAAACGTTTGATCTGAGTGGATTTCCAGTTTCTATAATCCGTTCTTTTGGAAACCATCGTTCTAAACCGGGAAATCCGGCACATACAGTTTGTACTTTATTTGCGAGTATTCTATTTGTAATTCCCGGAAAAGAGTTTTGTTCTTGAATTAACGTTGGGATCCCTTTTTTTGAGGCTCTAAATAACAAGGGCCCACTGGCAAACCCACCCACTCCGATCACGATTTGTGGCTTGTATTTCCTGAGCAATCTTCCAGCTTTAATGAGACTACTTAAAAGTTTAAATGGAAAACTAAGGTTTTTTAGGCTGTTGATTTTACGTTCAATTCCACTGATCCAAAGCCCATCAATGTCATAGCCTGCAGCAGGCACTTTTTCCATTTCCATTCTGCCTAACGCACCTACAAATCTAATTTCTACATCAGGGTTTCTGTGGACAATTTCATCAGCAATTGCAAGGGCAGGATGTATGTGTCCGCCAGTTCCACCTCCTGAAATAAGGACACGTCTTATTTTATCTGAAGCTTGAGGATTTGTATTCATTGTTTTTTATTGAGCATGGGTGCTCTACTCACAGCCAATATCATTCCGATTGATAGGCAAGTGAATATGAGTGATGTGCCACCGTAGCTTAAAAGAGGAAGTGGTTGACCTGTAGTCGGAAATAGCCTTACAGCAACCCCCATATTTATTAAAGCTTGTACGGTAATAAGAAGGCTTAATCCCATGGCCAGATAACTGCCAAATGGTCTGTCACATTTTCTTGCTGCTTGAATGCTTCTGAATAACAAAATGAAATATAACAGCGCCAATCCGACACCGCCAAGGACAGATCCCCACTCTTCGATTACAAATGCATAAATCATATCTGAGTATGGGTGTGGCAAGAAATTCCTTGATGTTCCACTTCCTGGTCCTGATGGTAAAAACCCGCCACGATGAATCGCAACTTGCGCAAGATCTATTTGGTAATCCTCATCTGAATTTTTAGTTATCTCTATATCAGGCGTCCGGTGAAAGCCAGCAAATTGTTCAATACGATTCACCCATACTCCGCTTCTTGGTATCAAGTTTGGCGCAGCTTTGCTCACCCCATAAATAGTGAATCCAGCCACGATAATCAAACCAAATATTGATGCCATGCCTTTAAAAGGAACGCCACCCACAAAGAGCATCCCCAGCGCCACGACTCCTAAAAGTGCAGCTGTAGAAAAGTCTGCAGGAAGAATAAGTCCACACACCAAACCTATTCTCATTAACATTGGGAGAACCTCCCCTTTAAAATCATTTAACCTTTCCCGTCGATTATGTAATTCCTTCGCCAGCCAAAGTACCAAACCTACTTTTGCGAAATCAGATGTTTGGAGCGTGAGCCCTATAAAGGGCACTTTGATCCAACGCCGGGCTTCGTTAATGTCGGAGCCAAAGATGAGGGTCATCACAAGCGCTAATACTGCAAAAACCAGCACAACATTAGCAATCCGTGCAAAGTATTTATAATGAACTTTATGGACAACATACATGATCACGAGCCCCATGACTAACAGTCCACCTTGCTTCATGAGAAACCTCAGTGAGTCGCCATTTGCTTTATATGCAAGTGACGAGATTGCGCTGTAGACGGATAGCAGAGACCAAACACTAAGAATTAGTGCGATCATCCAAATCACTTTGTCGCCCTCGAGTCTCCCTCGAATACTATGAACCCAATTAGCCATACAGGATTACAGTCCCTTGACGGCGTTCTTAAATTTGTTGCCCCTTTCTTCATAGCTCCCGAAAATATCGAAGCTCGCACAAGCAGGAGAAAGCAATACCGTGTCATCAGGCAACCCTAAGTCATACGCTATTTGAACAGCTTCTTCAGCAGTCTCTGCCATATGTATCGTCTCGACTTTGGAAGAAAAGGTATCAATTAATTTTGAGTTGTCCTTTCCCAAGCAAATAAGATGCTTCACCTTTTCCGCTACCAGGGGTATAAGATCTCGGTAGTCGTTTCCTTTGTCAACGCCTCCAGCAATCCATACAACAGGAGACTTCATGCACTCCAGTGCATACCAAACGCTGTTGACATTTGTTGCTTTGCTGTCGTTAATGAATCGAATGTTGTTAATCGTTGCGACGTATTCCAGCCGGTGTTCGACACCTTCGAAGTGCGATAAGCTTTCTCGAATTCCTTCACTTCGGAGTTCTAAAATTCTTCCTGTAACACTAGCTGCCATCGAATTGAACAGATTGTGTTTGCCTTGTAGGGCAAGTTTTTGAATGGTCATAGAAAATGGTTTTTTATGGGGTGTATGTATTGTAAATTCTTTTTTTTTATTGGAAAGTCCGGCATGAAACATCTCTTGATCTATTAAATCTGTATGCAGAGATTTTATAGATGAGACAGCTGCGAGACGTGCATTTGTGCCTTTGTTTGAGATTAGTTTTTCAATCTCATTGTCGTCTGAATTGTAAACGAGATAATCTTCTTGTGTTTGGAATTGGGTAATCTTCCATTTTGCCGCGGCATAGTTGTCCATTTTATAATCGTACCTGTCAAGATGATCAGGCGTGATGTTTAGTAGGACAGCGACATCTGGTCTAAATGATGTGGTGCCGTCTAGTTGGAAGCTACTGGCTTCCACAACAGTCACTTCTACATCTGTTTTTCTTTCTGCCAAATCTCTCGCCCAGCTCGGCCCGATGTTGCCCACACATGTTGCATTTATACCAGCGTCCGTCAGCATTCGATGAATCATAGCTGTCGTCGTGGTCTTTCCGTTTGCACCTGTAATCGCAATGACTTTACCAGTTGCATGCCTGCTGGCATATTCAATTTCGCTAATTATTTCAGCGCCGTTGTTTTTGAGTTCAAGAACTGTCGGGGAAGCGTCTGGTATTCCAGGGCTCTTGACAACGGTTGTAAAAGTTGGCCATTTTTCTGGAGTATGTCCTCCTGTTTCGTAAGCGACACCTGCTGAATCTAACTCGCCAATAAAATGTGCTTTTCCCTGTCCAGATTCGCTCACATATGGTATGTCGCCAAGAGTAAGAGCAAGCTTAGCTGCTCCAACACCGCTTTCCCCGGCACCAAGTATGAGTATTGATTTAGACATTAATTTTATTTGCCTTAGCGAACTTTGAGTGTGACAATTGTGATAACAGCGAGTAGAATTCCAACAATCCAGAACCGGGCAGTGATTTTCGATTCATGAATATTTTTTTTCTGATAATGATGATGTAATGGAGACATCAAGAAGATTCTTCGGCCTTCACCATATCGTTTTTTGGTGTATTTAAACCACCCCACTTGCAAGACGACGCTGAGATTTTCAATCAAGAAAACACCACACAGCACTGGGATGAGAAGTTCTTTTCTGATGCATATTGCAAAAGCCGCAATGATTCCTCCAAGAGCGAGTGATCCTGTATCTCCCATAAAGACTTGAGCTGGATACGAATTGTACCATAAAAAGGCAACGCATGCTCCGACAAATGCCGCACTAAACACCACGAGTTCTTCCGATCCAGGGATATACATGATATTGAGATACTCTGCGATTAATGTATTTGAACTTACATATGCAAGAATGGCCAGTGTAATACCAATAATTGCGCTTGTGCCAGTCGCTAATCCGTCCAGTCCATCTGTGAGGTTTGCACCATTTGACACAGCCGTTACAATGAGTATCACAACAGGGATAAAGACGATCCAAACCCAGACGGTCACATCATGAATGGCCCAATCGATTAACCATGCATAGTCGAAACTGTTGCCTTTGACAAATGGAATGGTTGTTACTGTTGATCTTATCTCATTCCATACCCCATTTTCTCCAAGTTCTTTGATCACCACATCTGGATGCCACATCATGATCGCACCGATAATGATTCCCACTCCGATTTGTCCTACAATCTTAAACCTACCTGCCAAGCCATCTTTGTTTTTCTTATAGACTTTAATGTAATCATCTATAAAACCAATGCTACCAAGCCACAAAATGGCAATAATCATCATGTGTGTATACACATTTGTTAAATCGGCAAAAAGCAGTGTTGGCACGAGAATGGCTGTCAAAATTATGATGCCACCCATTGTAGGCGTTCCTCGCTTTTCAATTTGACCTTGGAGTCCCAAATCCCGGACAATTTCACCTACTTGTTTCAATTGAAGCCATTCGATGATAGTCTTTCCAAACGAAATTCCGATAAACAGCGATGTGAGTAAACTCATTGCAGCTCGGAATGTTACAAATTTGAAAAGCCCCGCTCCAGGAAGGTCGTATGCGGCGTCTAAATATGTAAATAAGTGGTATAACATGTTAAGCGGGTATAAAGGCTTCCATGAGAACTTTGCGATCGTCGAAATCTTGTCTCACTCCATTTATTTCTTGGTACGTCTCATGCCCTTTTCCGGCGACAACGACGATGTCTCCAGCTTCAGCAAATGCAGCAGCGGCTCTTATCGCCTCGCGTCTGTCCGTGATAGAAATACATTTGTTTTTGTCGATAGGGTCAAGGCCTGATGTCATGTCCGCAAGGATCATTCCTGGATCTTCAGTACGTGGATTGTCCGAGGTAAGAAACACTCTGTCAGATCCTGAAGCGGCAACTCTTGCCATGACAGGGCGCTTGGTGACATCTCTGTCTCCGCCACAACCCACCACAGTGATTAATCTCTCTCCACCTGTCCTAAATGTCGCAATCGTTCGGAGTATGTTGTCAAGTGCATCTGGGGTGTGTGCGTAATCTACAATTGCAGTAATACCATCTGGGCTTTGGACCAGCTCAAATCTTCCTGGTGGTGGCGTCAGGAGTGACATTTGCGTAAGTGTTTCAAGACCATCCAATCCCAGAAGTTTTGAAACACCATAAACGGCAGCCAGATTTGATGCGTTAAACCCACCCACTAACCTTGAGTACAAATCCTGCCCATCAAGATGTAAATGCAAGCCCTGAAGTTGGTTTTCTATGATTCTAGCTTTGAAGTCTGCCATCGAGGAAACGCCATAGGTCGTTTTTTCTGCTTTACAGTCAAAGACGAGATCTTCAAAGTACGGATCGTCAGAATTGATGAGCGCAAATGCATTTGCGGGTAGGGAATCGAAAAGCTGCTTCTTGGCCGCGAGATACTTGTCAAATGTCTCATGGTAATCAAGATGGTCATGGGTAATGTTTGTGAAGACTGCGCCGGCAAATGTTGTTCCAGACAACCGGTTTTGAACAATCGCATGCGAACTGGCTTCAATAAAGCAAAATTTACATCCTGAATCCACCATATCTCGGAATAAACATTGGAGCGTAAGGGCATCAGGTGTCGTGTGCGTAGCGTCAATAATTTTGTTGTTGATGCGGTTCTCGATGGTTCCCACAAGTCCCGTTTTTCTGTCTAATAATCTCAGTAAACCATGTAAGAGGGTGACAATTGTGGTTTTACCGTTCGTGCCAGTTACAGCCACAACCTTCATTTCATGTGAGGGGTGGTCATAATATGCAGATGCGATAAACCCAAGCGCCACTGCGCTGTTTTTTACAATGACAACAGTGACAGATTCAGGACGCATAAAGTCTTCAGGAGTCCTTTCGCAGACAACAGTGGTTGCACCATTCGTGATTGCCTGCTTGATGTAATCATGACCATCGACTTGTGTCCCACAAATTGCAACGAATAGGCTCATCGGTTTGATGACACGGGAGTCGATACTTATCCCCTCAACGGCAACGTTTGTGGTTCCTTGAATCTCTTTGATTCGCGCGTCATATATTAGATCCTTGAGTAGTTTCACGACAATTCTATTCTAATGGTATTCATATTGTTTAATCGAGTTCCTGGAGTAATTGATTGTGTTTTTACAATTCCGGTCCCATTGTATAAGACTTTCACTCCGGCATTTTCTAGCAGGTACAATGCATCTCTTAATCCCATTCCACGGACATCCGGGATGGCTTTATCCTCAAATGTTTTTGAGGATATTGTCACGCTTTCTGTTCCCGTTTTCACCTTGACCCAATCTTCACCTTCACTCTTGTCTTCATAGGTTATCCCTAACATATCGTACAACATCACAAGTTCTCCTCGTGCGCCATTCATCGCTGTAGGTAGATGTCTTTCTGCTTCGGCCAACAAAGGCTGATCTAGAACTTCATGAAATGAGGGGTCAGTTGCATAGATCAAATCTGCCAAATCCCTAAACACAGGCGCAGCGATTGCACTGCCATAATATGATCCGCTTCTCGTATCTGCAATGACCACAATGCAAGCATATTCAGGTTCATCAGCTGGGAAGTAACCTGTAAATGATGC
>CAJQPF010000101.1 GCA_905480095.1 uncultured Flavobacteriales bacterium | reverse complement strand
TGTGATTCCGGATGCTGAGCCGTGGGCGGATATGGATCAATTGAATAGAGAAAGGGATGTCGTGGGGATTTACATCAGTGGACACCCCTTAGATCTATTCAGGTTTGAAATGAATTACCTGACGACAAAAGGGGGGCTTCAGATTCTTGAGGACATGGATCCCCACAGGGGGAGGAAGATGAACTTTGGAGGTTTGGTTTCTAAAGTGGAGCATCGAATAAGCAAAGCAGGCAAGCCATGGGGGAAGTTTACGCTGGAGGACTATCACAGTTCCCAGGAGTTTACACTGTTTGGGGAGGATTACATCAACCTGAAGGACTACATGGTCGAAGAGTGGATGGTCATGGTTGCGGGAAGTGTTCAGCGCAGAAGGGTTTGGAAGGAAACAGTAGGGGACCCGGGGTCAGAATTCAGGCTGTCTGGGATCTCAATGCTTGCGGACACACGGAAAAAACGTCTGGAGCGGGTTCGTATAAGTTTAAACTTAGAGACGCTAGACGCATCTTGGATTGATCGACTTGAGCTTGCCATTAAAGGCTCGCCTGGATCAGTGGGTTTGACCTTGGATATTTTTGATGGAGAATCAAAAGTTGAAATGCCAAGTCGCGCAGCAAAGATTGATGTCACGAGTTCATTCCTAAATGAACTCGATGATCTTTGTGCACCAGGCGTTGCAAAATACAAGTTTGACTTAAGGAAGTCATACTAAATTCCAGACAGAACTTGTTCACTAAATGTGACAATCAATAGTGAAAAACTGACAATGTATTTTAACTTTTTGGCTTTGTAGGTCCGTTTAATGCGAATATCTTTGAAGGTATAACAAGACTATATTTAATATTTATATCATGGCAGTAGAATTTACAGACAGCAATTTCGAGGAAGTCGCTATAAACAGTGGCAAGCCTGTAATGGTTGACTTTTGGGCAGAGTGGTGTGGACCTTGTAGGGTAGTCGGTCCTGTAGTAGAAGAGTTAGCGAATGATTACGATGGCAAGGTTGTCATCGGCAAGGTCAACGTAGACAACAATACTGAACTAAGTGCAAAGTATGGGATCCGAAATATCCCGACGATTCTTTTCATTAAAGATGGTGAGGTGGTAGATAAGTCTGTGGGCGCTTCTCCGAAGAATGTTTTAGAGGAGAAGATAGAGGCGATGTTGTAGTAGACGTCAGTCTGTTCCGGGACTACTCCGAGTCTGCTCCGAGTTTGTTTCGAATTTAATTGAAAATAAATCATCCCTGCCTATCTTAGGTGGGGATTTTTTCATCTACTTTGTAATTCATTAATCCAATCATGGCACTCCGTCCCAACCCCGAAATGCAGCAGCGATTAGGTCGCTTAGAGTTTCTCGCAAAACAAGCTGTCGAGGGGTTTATTACGGGGCTCCACAAAAGCCCGTTCCATGGGTTTAGTGTGGAGTTTGCCGAGCACAGAATTTACAATCCTGGAGAGTCTACGCGCCACATCGATTGGAAGCTATATGCGCGTAGCGACAGGATGTTCGTCAAACGGTACGAGGAGGAAACGAATTTGAGATGCCAAATCGTCATCGATTGCTCTTCCTCGATGAGATACCCCTCCGAGGTGACACTCGACGGCCCCAAGATGAATAAGCTCAAGTATTCTATTGAATCTGCGGCGGCCCTCATCGAGCTGTTTCGACGTCAACGCGATGCGGTGGGCCTCAGTTTATTTTCCGATTCTCTGGATTTACAAACGCGCGCAAGATCGAGTATGTCCCACCACAGACTGCTCTATCACAAACTCGAGGAGATCATGGAAACGAATGATCAGCAGGGTACCTCTGCGATCTCTGCCATACATCAAATTGCGGAGGCGACCCCGCGACGCTCCCTGATTATCCTGTTCAGCGACATGCTTGACAAGTCCGAAGATCTCGACGCGACAATCGACGCGCTCAACCATCTTCGCCACAACAAGCACGAGGTTGTCGTCTTTCACGTGCTCGATAAATCAACCGAAGTGGCCTTTGATTTCCCAGAACGTCCCACGAGATTTGTAGATCTTGAAACGGGAGAAGAGCTTAAACTTCACCCTTCCGAAGTTCGCGATCACTACATCTCTCGCATGGGAGCGTTACGTAAAGAACTGTCCACGAGGTGTGGGGCGCATGGAATCGATTGGGTAGATGTTGATATTGCCGAGGGTCCTGTCCCTGTTCTTGCGCGGTACCTCATAAAGCGGAAGAAACTTTTTTAACTTTTCAGATAAGAACGTTGCAGAGAGGGAAAGGATATCTTATCTTTGCGCCTCCCGAAAGGGAACCCAACCCAAAACTGGTCTGGTAGTTCAGTTGGTTAGAATACATGCCTGTCACGCATGGGGTCGCGAGTTCGAGTCTCGTCCAGACCGCAATAAGCCTTGGAGAAATCCAGGGCTTTTTTGTGTTTAAGGCTTTTATTTATTGGCGACATAGAGCTTTTGAAAACTCATATTTTAGAGGCTCAAAATACAAGTGAGACCAAAAATGAGACCAATTTTCATACATCTGTAACATTCCTTATGCACGATTGTAAATTCAATGTTTACAGTAGTATTTGGGGTTTTTAATTGTATCGAGCCATCAATATTGGAATTACAGATCTTACTCCAGTGTTGACGCTCTTGGATGGTGGAATTGAAATAATACTTCAGGGTTATAGCTCGAGTAATCTCAGTGAATTGTGCATTTAAAATTTAGTGAATGACGTGTGAGTAATCTGTATCAATTTTCAATAGACTACTCAATATTTAGGTCTAAATTCGCCTTAACTGACACAAAATAAATAAGTTAAGAGTATGTAAGTCCTAACTGGGGTTACTTTAATTATGGAGTGAATTGGTGTTTTTATTTATTAATATTTAAGTCTATGAGATTTGTTACGAGGAGAGAAATAGCTGATGAGTTGAGGGTATGTACTGCAACGTTTGATAATTGGCGTAGAGAGTACGAATTAGAGAAAGGAAAGAGGTTTCCTGGAGAGGTAAGGATAGGGCCAAGAAAGGTTTTATTTAACAGAGAATTGGTGTTGAATTACTTCCATATG
>CAJQPF010000100.1 GCA_905480095.1 uncultured Flavobacteriales bacterium | reverse complement strand
GTTGATCAGGCTTTGGCCGATCATGGCACATCCACCCATTCCGCTGAACATCCCACTTAATATATTTGCTGATCCTTGCGCAACACATTCTCTATTCCCCTTGCCTCTAGTTTGGGTTAATTCATCCACAATATTCAACGTCAAAAGGCTCTCAATGAGTCCCACAGAAGCGATGATGACAGAGAAAGGCAGGATGATCTGAAACGTCTCAAGATTGAATGATAGATTTGGGAGGTGGAAGGGAGGGAAGCCGCCGCTGATAGATGCGATGTCTCCAACAGTCTTGGTGTCTATGTCTAATCCGTAAGCAAGTGCAAAGACCACAACAATAGCGACCAAGCCGCCAGGGATTGCTTTTGTAAGCTTGGGGAGGAGCGCAATGATTAACATCGCTAGAGCTACAAGTCCACAGAAAACGTACATGTCGTTACCTTGCAACCACGCGCCCGATGCGTCCTTAAATTGAGAGATTTGGCTTCCGCCTATGATGATGGCCAATCCATTCACGAAACCGAAAATCACGGGTTGTGGAACGAGCCTCATCAGTTTTCCAAGCTTGAACAATCCGGCTCCGATTTGGAATACGCCTGCCAGAATGACGGCGGCAAAGACGTACTCAACACCATGCATTAAGGCAAGAGGTGCAATAATTACGGCGATTGCTCCAGTGGCTCCAGAGATCATGCCCGGTCGTCCTCCGAAGATTGATGCTACAAGTCCTACCATGAACGCAGCATATAAACCTGTCAATGGGCTCAAGCCTGCGATGATTGCAAATGCAACAGCTTCCGGAATCAGGGCAAGGGCAACAGTAATTCCACTTAGTATTTCCAGCCTGTGATTGACGACTTGTTTGAAGTCAAAAAAATTGAGTAATCTATTCATTAAGGTATGCTTTTAGCACTTTTAAAGCGGCGCAAAAGTACACCCATTGATGTATAGATAACTCCCAATAACGAAGTTCCTCAAGAGCTTATTCATATTGATAATTTGATAAAGACAATACCCCGAAATAATTCATGAAATTCTTGTCGAAAAAAGCTAAATTGCATCACTAATGAACGTTGAAGCAAAACATATCGCAGCTCTTTCAGGTCACAGCGGTTGTATATATGCCTTAGATCAAGGCCTCTCTGAACATACTGTTTTTACAGGAGGAAGTGATAAATTTATTGCACTGTGGAATTTAAAAACCCTGCAAGCTGAAAAATTTGCAGCATCATTGCCCTCACCTGTTTATGCAATTTGTCATATTCCGGAAAAACAGCTGTTGCTTGCCGGCACAACAACAGGAAGTGTTCTTATTCTTGATTTAGAGAAAAAAGAAGAAATAAAAATCCTGCAACATCATACAGCACCCATTTTTGACATCAAGTATTCATTGAAAAGCAATTGCTTCTATACTGTCAGTGGGGACGGTAATTTTGCCGTTTGTTCTCTTGATACTTTGTCGTTGATTCAAATCAAGAAGCTGACACATGAGAAAGTACGCAACATTGATTTTAATGACACAACGTCTGAAATAGCGGTCGCACTTGGTGATCAAAAAGTACTTGTATTTGATCTTCACACATTAGATCAAAAAACAGCGTTTATGGCGCATCAATCTGCAGTATATGTTGTGCGATACAGCCCTGATGGTCAATTTCTTTTAACAGGTGGGAAAGATGCGCATTTGAATATCTGGAATGTCTCAAATTATGCTTTAATTGCTTCCATACCCGCACACAATTGGGCGATTTACGACATTGTTTTTAATCCTGAAGAGACTTTGTTTGCTACTGCAAGCCGTGACAAAACGATTAAGATTTGGGATGCAAAAACACATGAATTATTAAAACGCATCACCAAAACGAAATTTGATGGACATACACACTCTGTGAATAAATTATTTTGGAGCTCTTACCTCAATTATTTGGTTTCAGTGGGGGATGATAAAATGGTTATGGTCAGGGATATCATTCGTTCGTAAAAAATTATAATGAAGGGCATTGATCATAAAAGGCGCGATTGATCAATGGTTTAGTCAGTATATTTATAACGACGTAAAACCTCAAAATGATGGTCACACAATTAACTGCAGGCATCCAAGTTAGTGTTGAGAGTGAATACAATGCCAAGCAGTCGAATCCCTTGGCATCGCACTACTTTTTTGTATACAGTATTACGATTAAGAATATTAGTGATGATACAGTGCAACTTAAAAAACGCCATTGGTTTATATATGATTCAAATGGCATTAAAAGTGAAGTAGAGGGCGTTGGTGTTGTGGGAGAACAGCCTGTTTTAATTCCAGGACAGTCTTATCAATATGTATCTGGCTGTCATCTTTTGTCTGATATGGGGAGAATGGGTGGCATCTATGTCATGGAACGTCAAATTGACGGTGGGCTTTTTAATGTCACCATTCCGGAATTCATGATGGTTGTTCCTCATAAATTCAATTAACGCCGAATCAGTCTTTTCTATTAAAAAGGCAGTGTAATAGATTCAGGCTCTACCATTGCGAAGGTGTCATTGTTCTCCAAATAACTGATGGGTGAGTTTCCAAACGTGATAATTTTATCTTTTGTAATGCCCCATGGTTTCCAGTATATCGACAAGACTTGTGCAAACATGTCGTCATCCCATGGGTCAAACAAATATTTATTCGCCGACCCCACTAAAGGTGCTGATTCAACACTCACTTTGCCTTCCTTTGTCTTCAGAGTATACTTTGCAAAATGATTTAAGAGATAATTCGCATAAATAAACCTTGCACAGAATTCTTCAAACTGAATGGGATGCAATGTTTTTTTTAAAAACAGATCTGTGATTTCCTGCTGGTTAATTCCCACAGCACCATTGTCTTGAAGGCAAGCTACGATTCCAAACCCATTCATGCCTAAAGAGAAGTTAAGGTTTGTGAGTTCGTCTCTATAATTAAAGACATCTTTAGAGTATTTGATTTTAAACACCCGAATGCTCCACAGTTTGGGACCGTTAAAATCCATAGGAACCACTAAAGATTGTAACAACAAATGAAGTTTTTTTAACCTTTCATTCAGTAATCCGTTTAATTCAAACTCTTTCCCTTTTGCAGTTGACTTTCTGACTTCAATGCTGATGTCTTGGTATAAAACACCGTAAAATAATTTCGCCATCCATTGAAACAACCTTTCTTCAGGAACGTCTAAAACAGCTTCATACCCCGCACTAAAAGCGTTCTCAATTTCCTTTTCTAAAGGCTCAATTGCGTTTGCAATGACGTCCGAGTGACAAGGCATTTTCATATCTTGATATTGAAGGATGCCTCCTTCTAACATCTTAAATATTTTCCCCCTTAATGAATATCGATCTAGAATCCATTCGGGGAAAACAAATATTTCTTCATTTGAATGTACTTCCTCACCTGTTAAAAAACAGGATTGTGCACTGAAATCAAATTCCCCGAAAGGGTTGTAGAGCTTTATGTCCATGGAGACAAAATTACACGAATAACATGGTCAATTTAATCAAATGGGCTCATCACATTATTGGGTTGGAAAGCCAGCTTAAATTTCTATGATGACGGTCAATTCAAATTCATCATAGATCATGTTGTCTCCCAGACCTTCAAAGAAGCTTCCAGAGCCATATTTAACATCGAACTGCGTGCGATCTATTTGAATTTTTGATGCAAACTTGTTTTTCTCAGCATTTGCTTCAAATGTTATAGGCTTTGTGATGCCTTTGATTGTTAAGTCTGCTGTAATGTTATGCTTTTTTGAATTGACTTGTTCCACTTTTGTAATCACAAGTTCTGCAGTGTTATGTGATTCTACATTGAAAAAATCTTCCGATTTTAAGTGCCCTTCTAATTTCCCTTTGTATTGTCCGGATAAGTCAGTGCAAATTAAGCTTTTCATGTCCATCACAAATGTTCCTCCAACCAAATTTTCATCCTCATATATAAGTTCTCCCGATTGAAGTGAGATGTCCCCTTCATGAGATCCCACCACTTTGTTGGCCTTCCATTTTATGCTGCTGGTTTTCACCTTGACGATGTTCTTGTCTAAAAGTGTAAAGTTTTGAAATGACATTCCAAGGAACAAAACAAGTACACTTAATGCAATGTTTTTAAAAGACTTAGATTTGTTCGCATGTGATCCATCACAATTTCCATTTGGATCTTTTGTTTTTCCACATTTACATTTTGGTGCTGATGAAGTTTTCATGTTTTTGTTTTATTAGTTTGTACTCTTCAAAAGTATTTCTTGTATACAACATGAACCTTAATGTAGATTAAGAAATGATTTTATTGCCTTCTCATTTTATCTCCTTTTGCTTTGCTTAGCGCTTCGGGTGTAATTCCCAAATAGGATGCAATCATTTTTTGTGGCACTCTTTGCGCAATGTCCGTATATGTTTCAATGAAGTGTTCATAACGTTCAATCGCGGAAGAACTCATCAACATAATCACTCTTGTCTGCAAAACACCAATGCGGTTAAATAAAAGTTGGGTGTCGGTTGTTTTCTTGAGTGTTTTGTCTTTAATAATCACAACAGAATCCTCCAATGCATCGATGGTCAAGTGACAAGAATTATGCGTATTGGGAGCGTCAGCAATCGTCCAGTTTTCGGGGGCAAACATGAAAATATGTTCTTTGCCCTTCTGATCCATGCTGTAACTTCTTAAAAGTCCAGAAATCACCAAATAGCCATTGCGGTTGACATCTCCACTCTTTTGAAGTATCTCACCTTTTTTAACATGAATCTGTTTCAATGTAGGGGATTTAACTCATTTTTCAGACAATCAGAACTGGTGCCGAAGTTAGAGATATTCAGTCCCACCTTATCGGTTTTTTTCAATCGACAAGAAATACTTTCTCAGCAGAACCATCGTCATAGATATAGAAAACCATTTGGCCCAACACCTCATTGACTTCTCTGCCAAGTTGATCAATGATTTTCACCAACGTCCTACTTACTTCTTGTTCTTCAATGTCTATGTTGCCTGAGGTGTCAAGGATGACATTGAATTCAACTCTTTCTGAGATGCAAGGATGAGCAGAACGCATACGCCAGTTGTAGAAGAAATAGTAATAATTATATTGATTGTTACCATTGACGGTGGTGCCGACAATACTTGCTAGAGATCCGATTTCGTAGGGGTAGTTAAGTTCTGCATTCGGCGCGTCACGCCAAAGGAGTGGCGTATCATTTCCTGCACGCAAACCATATCCCTCTCCAGCAGGAAGTTCGACATCAATGACAAATTCATTCCATCCTTGATCTAATACTTGAAATACTTCACCAAAGACTGATCCATCAGTATCCAAAATAAGTATACTATGCAAACTTGATGCTTCAGAATAGACTTCAACAGATTCGAATATGACGGACTCAAATACATCAAATTCAAGCCAAAATCCATTGTTGTCATGGAATTGCCCATTGTTGAAGTCAGGCTCAGCTGCTCCACCTGAAGCATCCCATTCTCCGTCACTATTTGCGGCCCATATCGTTTGGGGGAACAGTTCAAACGCCATTTCAAATGATTCACTTATGGTGATGGGTTCTGATGCGGTTTCGCTTTCATACCAAAATGTGCCAGGCTCATTTTGAAACACAACACCAACATCCTCTTGCATTATTATTTGTGGAATCGGAGGTGTGATACTGAAGCAAGTGCTGTCATCAATCGTCGCTTCCATTGAGAAGTTGCATGCGTCAATGTCTGTGCAGCCTAGACAGAATAGCGCCTCGTTTTCACATCCTCCACAGATGTTAAATCCGACACACGAGCCATCGTCTATCGTTGCACTTGAATCAAAGTTGCATGCCTCTGGATCCGAGCAGCCAACACAGAATAACGCTTCGTTTTCACATCCCCCACAGATGTTAAATCCGAGACATGATCCATTGTCTTCTAGCGCGCTTGGGTCAAAGTTACATGCCTCTGGATCCATGCACCCCAAATCATTTAAATTCACAGATACGCCTAGTAAATACAAGCCCTCTTCAATGTGAGACACAGCAATGACGCCAGATGGGAAGTAGGGGTAGTTTGACCAAGTCCCGTTAAACTGAGCGGCATCGCTGGAGGGATACAGATCGAAATATGCCACTTCTTCTAACGTTCCGTTGGCAATGTTTTCAGTGTCTAATATTCTCAATCCAGCTCTGTAATTGGATTGGTAAACAAACCCGTTGTGGGTATACATGTTGTGGTCTATTGCGGATGTGCTAGAAACGAACGTGCCAATGATTACAGGCGCGCTAAGATCTAACATGTCCCAAATAAACGTCGTTGTATTTATTCCGAGATTCTGTTCGTCGAGCTCGTCGTTGCTCAGGAAATAACGGTGGTCTTCTGTCAGCCATCCTTGGTGCGTATAAAATGCACCAGGATATCCAGTGCTACTAATTAAAGTGGTGTTGCTCGCATCTGTAACATCTGCAATGGTGACGGTGTTTTCATTGCACGCAAATGCAATTTCTTTTCCCTGAAAATTCGAGTCTGGACCAGCGTAGTTTACAACCTGCGCATCGTGTGTATATCCGTCTTCAGAGAAGTCACCAATTAAAGTAGGATTTAAGGGGTCGCTTATATCTACGATGTGAAGTCCACCCTCGAACGTGTTTGTTCCCACTCCATAGGCTCGCCCCGTGCTTTCATTGATGACGATGTTATGTGCATTTCCCCATCCAGTGTAAAGTGTATCTTCCTCAAATAACAGGGGAGGAGATGTGATGTCTCTCAGATTTGTCAGATCGAAGATTTGCATGCCATGCCCTCCCGCTTCTGAAACGATAAAAGCATAGTTGTTGTAAACTTTAATGTCACGCCAAGTAGAGCTCTGTGTTTCCGTAGGTAGCTCCCCTAGATAAATAGGGTTGACAGGATCCGTGATGTCGAGGAATGAGGTGCCACTTGTTCTTCCAAGCAGGACATATTCTGCACCATCTAGTGGATCTACCCAGCCCCATATGTCATTCATTGAGCCACCCCCCAAATCGTCACCATCTACAAACGATAGCAGATCGATGTATTCACAGGGGTAGGGTCCTGCCATTCCATTTACGCAAGGGGTTTGGGCAAAAACTCCAACAGAAATGAAGCATAAAAAAGAGGTGTATAAAATTCGAGCTAACATATTTCAATCATTGAGGTACGTAAAAGTACATCACTGGCGTCTGTTGTGAATTCGTCGCTGATGTTAAAAACAATTAACAGATTGATTTTCGGAATCTATTTAACTCCTTGTTTGTAAGATTTTTATTTACGTCAACGCTCTTTTTTAGCAGATGTTATCATATAAAGATGATCGAATTTCGATTACTTGGTGGATTTGTCATCTAACTTTCGCAAATGAATTTATCAAAAAAACTATCTATTACACTGCTTTTAGGGTTCTTATTTTGTGTGATTTTTGTCCTCACAAAAGAACAGAAACAGATAAAGACAACTTCAGTATCTATCTCTGGCGTTGTTACAAATCCCATAGGAGATACCGTTAAATTCTTTGCACCAGATTCTACTTACATCACCGTTCTCGATACTGTGACGGGACAATTCTCAGTGGAGTTCGAATGGGACACCGCTGCCAACGTCTCCTTCTTCCACGGGGAGGAAAGCACAAAAATGTATCTTCAACCAGGTGACGCCATTCAATTGACAATTGACACCGAGCAATTTGATGAGTCCATCTCTTATGAGGGGAGCGACGAGAGTTCGTACTACGCATGGCAATACATAACTAACGAGAATAGGGTAGAGAACTCCCCTAATTTTTTCTATGCGGAAGACGATGTTATTGATTCATTGTTTGATAAATACTATACACCATATATCGTTGAGGCAGAGTCTTTCAAAGAATCAAACTCTATATTCTATAATTCAATCATTGACGGAATTGAAGGTCAGAAAGAATACATTCTCAATCGCAGATCGATACTTGCAGCCCTTCCACAACCTGGTGATGCAGCGATTGACTTCACATATCCAGATAAAGATGGCAATGATGTTTCCCTTTCTGATTTCGTAGGATCTGTTGTATATGTTGATGTTTGGGCCACATGGTGCGGTCCTTGTCGCGCTGAGATGCCTTCTTTACACGATCTTGAGACTGAATACAGCGACAAGAATGTCACGTTCATAGGCGTAAGTGTAGACGAAGAGGAAAACAGACAAGCTTGGCTTGAGATGATGGTGGAAAAGGACATGAAAGGCGTTCAGCTTTTTGCAGATGGTTGGAGCCAAATCACAAAAGATTATGCCATCAATGGGATTCCACGCTTCATGCTTTTCGACATAGAAGGCAATGTTGCAAACCTTGACGCATACCGGCCTTCTTCTGACGACATTCGTCCAGCCCTTGATGCACTCCTTGCAGAATAACACCCTAATTTATAATTGAAACCTAAAATACGTTACGTGAAAAATATCATTCTTGTTATTGGCCTCTCACTTTCCTGTCATATCAATTTTGCACAAGATTGGGTGCAGCTCGAAGATTACCCCGGACTGGGGAGGAACCATCCCATTACATTTTCAATCGGAACTGACGGATATGTGTTGGCTGGACAAAATGAAAATGGAACCTACGTTAAAGATTTTTACAAGTACGACACAACAACAGATTCTTGGACTCAGTTGCCCAATTTCCCCGGCTACCCCAGAGGATATGCCTATGGGATAGCGTACAATGGAAAAGCATATGTCGGTTTTGGAACTTCTAATGTTTTTGATATAGGTCCATTAGATGACTTGTGGGAATATGACCCTGTTTCAGAAGCCTGGACTGAACTCGCTTCATGCCCTTGCGGAGGTCGGCTTCATCCTGCAATGCTTGAAGCAGGGGGGCAGATTTTTGTGGGACTCGGAAACAATAATTCAGGGAATCTAGACGACTGGTGGGCATACGACCTGGCGACAGATGCTTGGGCCCAAAAGGCTGATTTTATTGCTGAGGAAAGACACCACCCATACTTCTTTTCAATCGATGATATTGCTTATGTGGGATTTGGTCACGGAAACGATATTTACAACGATTTTTATAAGTACGAGCCACTTACAGACACATGGACCCAAGTTGCGAGCCTTCCAGCAGAAGGACGCGTCGCGGGCACTCAGTTCTCATACAACGGCAGGGGCTATGCACTCAGTGGGGATGGAGATGACCATTATTATTTAGAGACAGGTGAGTTTTGGCAGTACACGCCTGAAACAGATTCGTGGATGAGCCTTCCAGTTCATCCTGGACACAGCAAGTGGGCGCCAGGATGTTTTGTTGTTGGCGACGTCCTTTACTTTACATCAGGCCTTCAGTATGATGATGGTAATTCCGAAACCCTGAACGACCTTTGGAGATTCAACCTTGATGAGATCAGCAGTATCGAACTTGTCGCGTTAGAAACACTGGTATATCCGAATCCTACCACAGATAAGATATTGCTATCGTCACCTGTCGATTACCGTCTCTTCTCGTTGAAAGGTGAGCTTGTTTTAGAGGGCAATGGTGCGTCAATTGAAGTCAGTCAACTTTCAAAAGGCGTGTACTTCCTCAATACGAAGTCTAAGACGTATAAAATTATCAAGGAATAAAGCGTTTCTCTTAGAAGAAGCTGGACGAACTTATTTTGCGGATTCGAGCTTGAGATAGACACATTTTAAGGTGATCCATGCCAAAACAAACCCTGTTGCGATATCGAACAGGTGATGTTGGTGGGTGAGGATGACCGACAGTGCAATCATTATTACCCAAAGTATGAGAAGCACCTGCATGCGCTTTTTTTGAGTGTGTCGCAGTAGCGTAAAAGCTGAGATTGCAGAGAATGTGATGTGCAGAGAAGGATACAGATTGTGTGGTTTGTCCATCCGGTGTAGCACCTCGAACATGGATTCATAACCTTGAATATTCATCGTTCTCGAAAACCCAAGCTCTCCTGGGAAAAGTAAAAAAATGGTACAGGCGATCACAGAGCTCACCATCATGGTGATACTCAAAGCGCGAATACTTTTTGGAGATTTGGCGCCAAAGAAACTCAGTAAAACAAGCAGGAAATAAGATTCATAAAAGAGAATCATTCCAGGCACTTGAGGGATATCTTTCTCACATTCGAGGTAAAGTCGATGATGTGAAAGGAGCGTGTCTGCAATGCAGTTTGAACTGAGGTAAAGTACACTGCATAAAAGAACACACAAGCTTCCCCAAAGGGCCATTGCTTTTAAGTGTTCATACATGCTTCTAGGCTTTAAATATCAGTCAACGACTTCAACCTTAAAGGTGTCGCCCTGCGCTATTTTTGCAATGGTATCTAATCCCTCCACCACTTTTCCAAAACATGTGTGATTTCGATCAAGGTGTGACGTGTTTGTTCTGGAGTGAACAATGAAAAACTGTGAGCCTCCCGTGTTACGTCCTGCATGCGCCATAGATAGTACACCAGTATCGTGATACTGGTTGTCTCCGTCTAGTTCACAATCAATTTGATAGCCAGGACCTCCTGCACCCGAGCCATTAGGACATCCCCCCTGAACGACGAAGTCCGGCAATACGCGATGAAACGTTAATCCTTCGTAGAATCCGTCTTTTGCAAGTTTGACGAAATTGGCCACAGTCTTCGGGGTGTCCTTTTCAAAAAACTCAACCTTCATGTTTCCTTTGTCTGTATGTATAATTGCGTGCATCGTGATGACTTTAGGGTGTAATTAATATTATGCGAAACTATAAAGAAAAACCCCTCCGAATTGGAGAGGTTTTAATTGAGCGAAAAACGAGACTCGAACTCGCGACCCCAACCTTGGCAAGGTTGTTATCAAACCTTTGTAAGTCCTTATAGATGAAGGGTTTAATGGGATCTGTAGGGGAAAACCGTCACTAAAAGTGTCAGTATGAATCATATTCCACCTCGCTTGATAAAGGACAAGCAAAACAAATTCACTGTATTATTCTATCTAAATGGGAAGAGGTATAGAGTGTCAAATGGTAAAAAGTTTGGATTAGATCTACATCCAAATAAAGCGGCAATCCATGACAGATTGGGTATTGCAAATGAACTTCTATTTAAAATCCATCAAGCATTAATTAATGGTTGGGGGCAACAAACTTCATTAAACGTTTCCTTCTTAGAAGCTTTGCAAAACCATAGCTTCTGTAAAGACGTGAAGGAAACCTATAAGGAAGCTGTAAATAGGACTCTTAATCGTTTAGAATCCTTTTTAAAGAACTCTAGTATAGGCCAGATAAACGTAAAGCATATAACAACAAAGCATTGCATAATATTCCTTCATTCAAAGCAGTTTACATCTAACAGCTTTAATACTGAAAGAAAGCATTTAAGCAGCTTTTTTAGTAAACTATTTAAGACTGAAAATATTTCAAACCCAGTCGAGTCTATTCCAGTAATGAAGGTTAAACCAACCCTTCACAAGCCCTTTAAAGACGTTAACACCCTCCTTGAAGATATCAAGTCCTTTAATGAGAACCTGTTCCTCTGTTGCCTCTTAACGTACGGCTGTTTACTAAGGCCTCATCAAGAGATCCGTAACTTAAAGTGGGGTGACTTTAGTGAGGATATGAAACATATCTCTCTGTCTGGGAAACGTAACAAAAGCGGAAGGAATCGCATTGTACCGCTTAATCCTTATATCCTACAATACCTTCATAGAGGTGAGGCTACAGACAACATCTTTACAGGCTCAGAGAAGCCTTTTAATAAGGATTACTTCAAGACGCTCTGGAGTCGCTATAAAGCTCAATCTAACGTCTTAGAGGACCTACAAACGCTGTACTCATTCCGTCATTCTGGTGCTATAGAGATCTATAAAAGGACTGGTAGTCTCACGATCTTACAGCAAGCTATGGGGCATGCGAGTCTAGCCGTTACGTTAGGTTATTTACGTGGTTTCGAGATACCTAGTTTGAAGCTTGAGGATATGCCGAGGCTTTGATGTAGATTAGGAGTCTTAAAACCAATGTTATGAAAACTGTATACTATCTATTATTTATCATTAATATACTAATATTAAGTGGTTGCTCATCACTTGAAACCATTCACAGCGGAGCCTTAAATGTTATGCAAACTGAATTCCCTGATGATAAAGTCTCATATAAAAGAATATC
>CAJQPF010000099.1 GCA_905480095.1 uncultured Flavobacteriales bacterium | reverse complement strand
TATGACCTGTTTGCCTCCATACCACAACACCCCAATCGCCATCACAAAAGTGAAGAAGGTAATCACCGGGACAAATACCGCCAAGACCGCCGTCCGCTGCATCGTTGTGGCTAAAAGCCCCTCCACTCCCAAACGAAACCTGGCTTCTTCTCTTTGGCCCTGCACAAACGATTTCACTTCTCGAATACCCGAGATGACTTCCTCAATGAGAGTGGTCACGTGAGCTGTTTGATCCTGAATTTTCATGGACAGCGCTTTCAATCGTTTCCCAAAAATCCTCGCGACAATGGCAAGTAATGGCAGGAGAACGAGAATCAGCAGACACAGACGCCAATTCATTACCAAGAGAAACCCCACGCCTCCGATAATCGTGACCAGATGCTTAAGTGCATCGACTGGCGTCTCAGTCAGGAGGTTTTGAATCACACCCACATCGTTCATCAGACGGGAAATCAATTCACCCGTACGGCGTCTGGCAAAGAAATTGAGGGATAGCCGATGAAGATGTGAAAAGACGTAGGTACGAAAATCTGCCATCACGTGCTGAGAGGCCAAAGCTGTCAGATAACTATGAACCATAGACAGTACGCCTTGCCCTACCACCAATCCGAGAAACATCCATACTATCGAGGTCAACTGTTGAAGGTCTTGTTGAACGGTAATCAAATCCCATAAAGACCCAGCCAACCTAATCAGGACCAAATTGCAAGCCGCTACACCCATGACTGCCATGCCGGCGCAGGCCATCATCAATATCTGAGGACGAACAAAAGGCAGAAACCGAGACCACTGATTCATACAACACTCACCAAGTTGCCATTGAATCAAAAAGAAAGGGGGAAGGCAGAAAAATTATATTCGACCGAAGTAGGTAAAAAATTAAGGAAAGGCAAGAAGAGAAGGAAGTGCGGTCAATCGATTTGAACAACCGATTCGATTTGCATTTTATTGAGGGCCACAAATTCCGAATGATGTACGTCATCAATCACGACATCGGTCAAATTGACAAAGAGGACCGATTCATCATTCAACACATCCGAAATTCGATTCCGCATAGGGGGAATTAAGAGTTCACCGACATAAGTCGCCAGGGAGGAGCGTACCCTTATACGAGTCTTTTTCCCCTGGGTCATACATTACCCCTTTCCCTGTTGACCTATGAAATTAATTACGACGCTTGGCGAATTTCATGCGGCGACGAAGTTTTTTATGTTTATGCTTGCGCATCTTCTTCCTTCGTTTTTTGACCACACTCGACATAGAAATGGATTCCCGGGTTAAAAATTGTTAGACAGCAAGGCAATGAAACTACACGTACAGATCTCTCTTCAGTAAAAAAGCTCACAGAACACGCGCTGTTCCTATCATAGGGTCCAGAAAAGTGTCAAGAAAACCATGTAATCATACCCGCTCTTGCACCCAAGAGTCATCTCCCCTCTTAAAAATCCCTTGACCCCCTAAGGGAGCCTTCTCCATTATAGGACGTCATGCGTACTATCCCAGCCACAATCAACCACTTTTGGGTATGGATGATGCTCGTTGTACTTGGAATGGTGTGTCTGACGGAGACCGGCTGCTCAAAAAAAGCGCCAAAATATCCGGAAGATCATGCTCGATTTCAACGGGTGGTCCAGGCCATCAAAACACTCGAAACGGCTTATGTCAATAAAGATACGCCTGCCATTCATGAGCTCCTTTTGCCCCTAGAACAGCTGGAAATATTGGAGACGGAGGCCCGACAGGACTTTGCCCAATTTTCAACAATTCAACTAGATTTAAATATTGACCGAATCACGATCGAAGGAAACCGCATTTCAGCATTCATATCCTGGCAAGGTAAATGGCAACGCCCAACACAAGAACAAGGCGATCAAGCCAGAGGTCAGGGCGTTCTTCTATGGAGTGGCAACCAGGTCATTTTGCTTCGAGGAGTGGAAGGGAATTTACCCTTTGGCATGGCGGCACGCTTGAACATATCTTCCTGATTCCCTCACTTTCCATCTCAAATATCCTATAAACTTCACAATATGGCTCCTCCTTCTGCCAAAACACAGCGGAACGATCAAGTTTTTTGTACTGACTACCTCATTATTGGGGCTGGGGTGGCTGGATTGCGCGCCGCCGTGGAACTGTGCCGACATGGAACAGTCACCATGGTCGCCAAAGGTGGTCCTCAAGATAACAATTCTTTTTATGCCCAAGGGGGCGTGGCTGTCGCCCTTAGCGAAGAGGACGACGTCGACCTCCACTTCACCGATACGGTCAAGGCTGGGCATCAACTGTGCTCCCACCCCGCTACGAAAGTGTTGGTTGAAGAGGGGCCCTCTCGTATTCACGAGCTGATTAAATGGGGGGCAAAATTCGACACCGTCGATGGCGAGCTAGCCTTTACCAAAGAAGGAGCGCATAGCCGCCATCGCGTTTTACGAGCCGGCGGGGATGCCACCGGAAGTGAAATGGTTCGAGCCTTGAGTGCCAAGGCTCAAGGCCTCAAAAATCTGCAGTGGTTAGGAAATCATTTTGGAGTCGAGTTGCTGATTCAGGAAGGTCGTTGTTGTGGAGCCACCGTGCTCGACGAACTGAAAGGAACCTGCAAAACCGTTCTTGCTTCGGCTGTCCTTTTGGTCACAGGGGGAGCCGGACAGATTTACGCCCGTACGACCAATCCATCCAATGCCACCGGCGATGGAATCGCCATGGCTTTTCGAGCCGGAGCTATTCTGGAAGATATGGAGTTTGTCCAATTTCATCCCACCTCGTTATACCTGCCGTCGAGCCCCCCGTTTCTCCTTTCGGAAGCCCTACGTGGCGAGGGAGGCATTCTCCGCAATAATCGATGTGAACGGTTTATGAAACACTATGATCGGAATCAAGAATTAGCGCCACGAGACATCGTTTCTCGCGCTATTTGGGCCGAAATG
>CAJQPF010000098.1 GCA_905480095.1 uncultured Flavobacteriales bacterium | reverse complement strand
GAAAATGCAACCGTTGAGGGCGCATATGGATTTGCGCAAGAAGTCAGTGTTGGAAAAGATACGCCCAGTGGACATTGGGAAATTTGTGGACTCCCTGTCCCATTTGAATGGGGATTGTTTCCCAATAGCAATCCGTGTTTTCCTGAAGAGCTGATGCAAGAACTAATCAAACTGGGCACACTGAAGGGGACATTGGCAAATTGTCACGCATCTGGCACCCAAGTAATTCAAGAATTTGGTGAAGCGCATATTCGCTCAGGAAAACCCATATGTTACACGTCAGCAGATTCCGTATTCCAAATTGCAGCACATGAAGAACACTTTGGACTACAAAGACTTTACGATTTATGTGATATAGCAAGAAAACTGGTTGACCCATTAAATATAGGACGTGTGATTGCGCGACCATTTGTAGGAAGTACAAGTCATGATTTTCAAAGAACCGCAAACAGAAGGGATTTAACGACTCCACCTCACGCTCCCACTCTACTCGATGCTGTTCAAGCAAGTGGAAAACCGGTCATTGCGATTGGGAAAATAAGCGATATTTTTGCCCAACAAGGCATTTCACATTCTGTGAAAGCACCCACAAATTTTAAGATTGTTGACGCTTTAATCGAACAAATGAAGACGGTGGACGAAGGGCTTCTATTTGCAAACCTTGTCGATTTTGACAGTGTGTTTGGACACCGCAGGGATGTCTCTGGTTACGCCCAGGCACTTGAAACATTTGATTCACGGCTGCCCGAAATTGAATCTATCCTTCGTCCAAACGACCTCATATTGATCACTGCTGACCACGGATGCGACCCCACATGGCCAGGCACAGACCACACAAGGGAATATGTTCCTGTACTGTTTAACGGTCCGAATGTGTCTCCATCTAACTTGGGCAAGAGATCCAGTTTTGCAGACATGGGAGCCACCATCGCAGCTCATTTAAATACACGTCAATTAAATCATGGAGTTGCATGTAAATGGTAAGATTCCCGGAGTTGTAAAAAAGGGAGTGGTGTTGTGGTTCACAATCGCAAGCCTCACCCTACTTTTTGAAATGGACTTAAGGGCAAACGCCCAAACTGAGCTTTCACGCTCTCAACGTCAAGAACTGAAAAAGCGTGCAAAAAACTCCCAAAATATAATTGGAGATCTCGAGAAGAACTACCTCAACAAACAAGAGAACCATTACAAACTTCAAGATCGCAAGACGCGCAGAATCATGCGAAAAGGACAGAAACAAGCTAGAAAACAAGCAATTAGGAGGTCTCAACCTTGGTTTAAACGACTCATTTTCAGATGGAAAAGCAGGAAATAAACACAAAATTTCACAGTTTTTCACAAAGAACATTAAACCCCTATATTTACGCCTTCTATTGAAACGCGTGAAATACACCTGCGAATGATTCGGCTTGCTACATTTATATCTGCCATTTTGCTCTTCACGAGCGCTGGAATAGCCCAAGTGGGCTCTGGTACTTTAAAAGGAAAAGTTACTGATTTTGACTCTGGGGAGCCTCTCCCCTTTGCCTCTGTTGTGATATTCCTCAACGGCAACCAGGTCTCTGGTACAAATACAAACTTCGATGGGGACTATACCATCAAGCCTATCTCACCTGGAACATACGATGTGCTGTTAAGTTTCGTTGGATATCAACCAAAGAAAATCACAGGCGTCCGTATTAATGCAAATAAAATTCATTTTGTCAATGCCGAAATATCCGCTGGGGTATTGGTGCAAGCAGCTGAAGTTGTAGAATACTCGGTGCCATTGATTGATGCCGATGGTGGAGCATCAGGAGGAACAGTAAGCAGAGAAGATATTGACAAACTTCCTGGAAGATCAGCAACATCTATTGCAACGACTGTTGCTGGAGCGAGTACAGCTGGTACAGGTGGTGGAATTTCAATCCGTGGAGCGCGTAGCTCTTCGACCTGGATATATATCGACGGAATTAAAATTCGTGGATCCTCTGCTCTGCCAAAATCTGCGATCGAGGAAGTACAAGTTGTGACAGGAGGTATCCCTGCGAATATTGGAGATGCTACGGGTGGAGTCATTAACATTTCACTTCGTTCTTCAAGTCGTACTTGGTTTGGTGGTGGTGAGATTATTTCTTCTGGATTGCCCATCGGCGAGAAAGCGTATGGTTTAGATAAATTCGGATACAACCTTGCAGAAGGCGTGGCTTCAGGACCAATCTTATTTCGCAAAGATGAAAATGGCAAAAAAACAGACCCACTTATAGGTCTCTTTATCGCTGGAAACTTCACCTATCAAAAAGATCCTCGACCGACTTTTGGCGGTGTTTACCGAATAACCGACGAAGCACGAGAGAACATTATTTCTAATCCACTCAGACAAAATATAAGTTCTTCTGGAGAGATAAATGGCGCCATCTACAACGCTGATTTCCTCTCTGAGGATGACTTTACAAAGGTCGATACGCGAATGAACGTCGGATCTCAAAGCGGAAACATCGTCACCAAATTTGACATTAATACCGATGAATTCACAACGCTGACGCTAGGTGCTACGGCATCAGGGAGCATCAACAACTCCTTTAGCTATGCACGTTCATTAATGAATTGGGAGAACAACGACCTAAATACCAGTTTCGATTGGCGCGCTTATGCAAAGTTCAGTCAACGATTCGTCAATGAACAGGGTGAAAGTTCAAGTAATCTGAGCAATGTATTCTACCAAATCATGGTGGATTATAGCCAAAGTTTTAGAAGTACCCAAGACGCAAATCACAGAGATGACTTCTTCAAATATGGCCATGTAGGAAAATTCGACGTATACAATAGAAATTCATACAGCTACAATCCGACATCAGGAAGATTCCTACACAACGGATGGGAAGATACGCTTGTCACCTTTGAAGCTTCTGAGTTCAATCCCAATCTCGCAGCAATAAACAATCAATATTTCTCTCTATTCGATCAAGATCCCTACAACCCGTTTGTAGATGGACCTTATGAAAGTTTGTTGGCCGTACAAAATGGAAATGCGCTACTGAATGGTCAAAGTCCTTCTTCGACATATGGTCTTTGGAGCTATGTAGGCACACAAGGAGCAGACTATTATAAATCAAACAATTCTCAATTCCGGATCAGTGCTGCTGGTTCTGCAGATCTCGGAGATCATGCTTTACAGATGGGCTTCGAATATGAGCAAAGAAAAGATGCGTTCTTCTCATTGGCCCCGATCGGTTTGTGGCAATTGGGAAGACTGTTAGCGAACTCTCATATTAAAGAGCTAAACTTCAACGATTCTACAATCACTAACATTGGTACAGAGTACTATGTGACTTATGGTCGCCTTATTGGAGAGAACCAATTTATGTTTGACAGAAGTTTACGTCGAGAACTTGGACTTGACCCCGACGGGAATGACCTCATAAACATTGATGGATTAGACCCCGACTTCTTTACTTTAGATATGTTTAGCGCAGATGACCTCCTAAATCAAGGGAGCAACCTGGTCAATTACTCAGGATACGATCCCTACGGAAATAAAACCAGTGGACGTACTTCACTTGAAGATTTCTTCAATGATCAGGAGAATTCATTTAACACACGACCTATTGGTGCTTACGAACCTATTTACATCTCTGGTTACATTATGGATAAGTTCACATTTGA
>CAJQPF010000097.1 GCA_905480095.1 uncultured Flavobacteriales bacterium | reverse complement strand
ACCGTCATGAGATATCTTTATGTTTATGAAGAATCTATTACCCCTCCTTTTTTGTTTGATTTCATTAACGACCACATCTCAAATTACATGGGAAGGTGCTAAATGTTATTATATTGATGATAAGGGTAATGAGGTTGAAGTTTCATGTGAAGGATATATTCCAACACCAGTACCTCAGGTAAATATTGATTCTCTTTGTTGGAAAATGGAAAAACGGTTTGTTGATACCTTAAACGAATGGAGAGTAAATCACGGGTTGAATGGATTAGAATACGATGATGACATGGAATCTCTACTGACTGTGCCTTGGAATGAAAATCAGGTAAAAACAGGTAAAGTTGGTCATGGTGAAGGGTATAACAGTTTCACAAATCGGAGTGATTGGGCGGGTTTTGATACTTGTGGTGAATGTTGTGGGTCTAATCATAGGTCGGATGTTAATAATGTTTCTCAGTTTTTTTTACAGTATCAAAAAAGTCCCTCACACTGGAAAATTTTAACAAATAGTAAGTATAACTATATTTCTGTATCAGTTCTTTATGACCGAGAAACAAATACTTATTATTCTGTAGTAAATGTTCGAAAGTGATTTGATTGTTTTAAGATTTATATTTATATTTATATTTATATTTGTAGTGTTCTTTGAAAATATGGGGGTGTTTTATGGATTTGACCGGTATGGTCAGGTGTAGAGTGCACGTAGTGAGAGGATACCTATCACTTTAATCTACGGTTTCAATTTGTAACAGGCGAAACTTTCGCGACTACGGAGTCAAAAATCGAATCGGGATGGCAACTGGAATCATTGACCAGTCGCTTTCGCTTTCGAAGCCTAAATGCTCTCTAAAAATTGGAACAATCGCTTCATGTCCGAAAGGACTCCTTATGAGGCCTGGAAACGCCACGTCACGAGGGGAACGGACTTCGAATTCTTCATCCCAACCAAATTCCACCTGGTAGAGGATAATGCTTGTTATTCCACTTCTCGAAATCCGCAATTCCCAACGATTCTCCGTTTCTCGCACGTCAAAGGTCATTTCATCTCCTTCCCAGACATTGAAGTCACAACGAAATGTTCGATTGTTCTCTCCTTTTTGAAAATGACCCACGCCATTTGAAATGATGCCGTATTCATCCCTGAGTTCGTTTAACCGAGCTACTAGGCGCACCTCTACTTCTAAAGCTTCCACTTCACCACTCTCCACCAATTCCATATCGACCCATTCATTGACGAGCAAACGCCCATTTGTAGCGTCAAACACGTTGATAGATGCACCACAGCAACCGCAGCCCCCATCGCAAAATTCCTCCATGAATAGGAATTTTCCGTCTCGGCTCCACCCGACTGCGATGAGTTCGACCGGATTCGTTCCCCAAGCATTGTTTCCATATGAAAAATCAAAATCAACGCGCTGTCCGTATGGACCAAATCCTTGCCGACTGTTCGAAATGGAAGCCGCCAAATTCAGTCTCCACTTCAGACTATCAATTTCTTGGTGGGCAACTTTCTGTCGACGCTCCAATTCTGATACCTTCTCGCTTTTCTCCGTCAACTCTGTTTCCAATTCAGAGAGTCGCAACTGAAATCCACCGGCAAGTGCTTTTTCTTGGTCGAGTTGATTCAAGAGACTGCGTATCTCATCGATCAGTTCCGTGTGTTCAGCTTTGAATTGGGATTCCTTTAACAAGACCAACTCCTGCAATTCCGCCCGGTTGAGCCCTTTGAATCGATTATCGTCTTGAGCCATAACCCCCGTTGCTAAAAATAGGGCCAGCCATAGGAATATTCCGAAAATCATGAAGCCGTTTGGCATGGTCAAGCAACGGAGAAATACAATCTCACAATTTTTATCCAATCGCACATTAGTCAAAGGTTATCGAGATCTCTTTGCAAGTCCAGCATCTTTTCTTTGATCCTCCGCTTCTGACTTCTTTTCAAAAACCTGTTATGACTTATGACCGTCATTTGTCTCTCGTATTCCTCTTTCTCCCTTTCATGATAGCGATTGTAAGACTCTTGAGAGTTTCGCTTTCTGCGGAAGTACAGGCTCAACAAGAAACAAAAAACCCACAACGGAATGAGGACCCAATGCAATTCAATTGGCACATCCCAGTAAGTTGGTGGTGGAAAACCCGGCTCTTGTATGGCAACATTCGGCCATATGTAAATGATGCCCGCCCATATTGAGAAAACAGCCAATCCACACAGAAAGAACTTGGCACTCTCCGCCCACTGCTCATCACGCCATTCTTTAAAATCCATGAATTCTTTTGACATTGAGTGTATGCATCAGGGGAATGGGTTCGCTCTTCATTCGCAATGTCGAAAAATTTCCAAATGTTTTCAAAACAATCTGGCCCGAATTTCGAGTCAACAATTCGTCAAGAAGCGCCAATCAGCGGAAAAAAATGAAAGGTGAATCTTTGTTTTCGGAACAAAGGACATGATTATCTGTGAATTTAAACATCTACATTCGGACTGCTCGTAGGCTCCACAGCTCAATTCATGTCAACCAAACAAGAAATTTTTGACAAAAAAGGCAAGTTCCTCGGAACTTTCCGCCCTTCCGAGGCCCAAGACCATTCAGCCACGAATGGTTGCTTGGGCATTGTGCTCGGTATTGTTATCGTAATCTATCTCGTTTGGCAAGGGTGGTCAGGAATCGTACGACCTACTTACCATTTTGAGCCGACTGGCAGTATTCCCACCGAACTATTGGTGGATGAATTAACATTTGAGAAGAGCCGATTCATCAATTCCGATGAAGTCATTGGATACTTCCTTGTAGGAGTCTCTAGTTATGACACCATTTTCTTTACAGGAATTTGGGATGATCAACTCGTTTTAAACATCCACAAACATGACTTCAATTACAACACCTTCCGATCAGGCGAGGAAATAATCTTGGATTGGGATTCGGATGGCGTTGTAATCGAGAATAAAAACCCGCTTTCCGAACGATATGGGGAATTTGAAAGATGGGATGGCGGTATGGATTCGGTTCAGTTTTGGACGGCACTGATTTTCCTATCAGGACTGCTGTGGTTCCTCAAAAAAATCCTCCGAAGGTAGCGCGTTTGTTCAATCCTTGCCCACCTTTAATATTACCCCTTCCCAAGGCAGAAATTAATATCGAGACTTTGATCCTTGAACTTAGATTAAAAATTTCTACATTGGAAAAAATTAATTAATATGCAAACCAAAATTGTACCCTTCGTTCCTTCAGTAACAGATGTAAATCCTGCTCAAGCTGCAGCCTCACAATTGCAAGAACTCGTTGATAACATGGCAAATGAAGGTTGGACGTTTATCTCTCTGACATCTATGCAAACCTCAGTAAGCGCAAGCGGCTGCGGAAACTTAGGCGCGTTAGCTGGACAACGTCAAGGCCCTGAAATGATTCAGCTTCAGCTTTTGGTTTTCCAGAAAAAATGATTCGGAAGGCTGCCTTGGCCCTAATTCACTGGTATTGGAACGAAGTTAGAGAGGAGGATCGACGAGTGTGTTTGTATCGCGTATCGTGCTCCCACCATGTGCATGACATGATCATTCACAACGGGTGGATTTCAGGTGCTCGGTGTTTTTTGTTGCGAATGAAAACTTGCAAACCAGGCTACAGGATTGAACAAACGAGAGATGGGATTTATCTTGTGACTTCCAATGGAAAACACATCTTGGAACAGGATATGAACCCACTGTTAGTAAAGGAATTGAAGTCGAATTGCATTCATGGTTCTTGCAGAAATAAGTTCCGAAGAGATTTAATGATATCCACCATCGACCCAGCCAAAGATCGTGTATTCAAATACCCCTCCCCTTACCTCGGATTGCTTTGGTTGCTAATCGCTTCATTGCTGACCGCCTGTTGGAATGACGGAGACTTGGTCGATAAGAACTTCCCGGATGAGTTCTTGGTCCGTGATTATGGATGCACCCGCGCACCGATGACAGTTGAGTTGCTGCCGCCTTTATTGCCAAATGGCTACGAAACCAAGTGGATTTTTGAAAACGGAAGCGAATCCACTTCGTTCAGTCAAACACTTGAATTTTCAGAAGGTGGGTCACAATTCGTCGAATTGGAAATCTCGAAGAATGGTCAAGTGGAGCAACATCTTGAACGTGTCATTGAGGCCCTCCCTAAACCAACCTATGTAGGAACTGGCGCTCTTGTGTTAGACATAGAGTCAAGCTATTGGACATCACCAAGAGGAGACTGGTACAACACTTATGACTATTGGTATAGTGCACAAGACACTTCCGGAAGGCCCGACATTACGGTATATGTTTTAGATGAGATGGGAGAAATAAAAAGCTATGGCGGAGGCTTTAACTCCAATATACCTAGCTATGGCATTACGATTGATTTCGGAATCGATGAAACGGAGGCCTTTGCATTGTATGAAGAATTCACAATGGTTTTGGTCCAATGGGTTCCTGATGAAGTAGAACTCGTCAGCGATTTATTCAATTTACAGGTGCTAGATCAGTTTCAATTTTCCATTAATCCAGATTATGTCGAAGGGGATTGTGAATTACGCTATCCAGAAGTGGTGGAGCATCGTGTTTCTGATGATGTAGCAATAAGGATGCGGGTCTACTGGCCCTGAGTCGTGTGCCTTTCTGAAAATTAATGCCGGTGGAATGGGAAGGCGAGCCCCTGCCTCATCGCAACGAAAGAAGGGCTGCAGCTTTTTGCTGATGCCGTTGTACGGGGTGTAGAGGTGAGCATCTTGACCAACAGCTTGTGCTCAACCGACAACCTCCAGGCGTTCAACTCCGCACGTTTCCTTGGGAGAGATTCTTTTCAACCCTATTTCCACGGAGCACCGAAATGCGGAACCCGCGAAATACCTTCGTGACATGCGCGCATACCACGAATTACTTGATCACCTGCTGGCCCATGGTTCATTGCGGGAAGATCGCACTGGCACAGGCACCATTGGTTGTTTCGGTTACCAGATGCGGTTTGACTTGCAAGATGGCTTTCCGATGTTGACGACCAAAAAACTTCACCTTCGTTCCATTATCCATGAATTGCTGTGGTTTTTGCAAGGCGAT
>CAJQPF010000096.1 GCA_905480095.1 uncultured Flavobacteriales bacterium | reverse complement strand
AACCGACATACATGATAAGCTTTTTCATGACCTGCCTCCTTGATTTTGGCTCTGTGTTGGATTCTCTACGAGAAGCCAACATAACCCACGTTGCAAGGGGCAGGTCTCTTTTTGTCCTCAACTGTCAGCCATTATGTCTCCCACATTGTTTCGGCCTGGCTAGATAGACATAAGTTCAAGATTCTTAGATACCCTGCAATGTAAGAATGGCCCACCCAAGAAGGGAAGGCCATTTTGTGTCTTATAGATGGTGATTTGCAAGAAGTTCTAGACAGCGAATAGTTGTTTTGGGGTCTTCACTTAAACCCTCCGCATAATAAATGTAGCGATGAATAGAATGCCACATTGTTCTAACGCCCGCCAGTTTTGTGTTAAACAGTTTTTAGCCTTTGAACAATCAAGAAGAGCCACTTGAGTCAAGGGGATAACCATACTAACTTATTGCATTCGTATCTAGAATAACTTCTATGTTCTTCATAGACAGCATGCATCTTAGTTTCACTAGAAAATTTAAAAATTTCAGTAAAGTAACCCCACATATTCGAGTCGTGGCTTAGATACAAAAAACCGTTAGTTGAGTCATAATCTCCATTAGCAGGATGGATAAAATATTCGCCACTATAATAAAACTCTTCAAATTGACCTACGACTACACCATCATTTTCTTCAATCGTAAAGCGATATTCTTTTAATTTTGGGCGGTTGATAACGGGGTCCTTGTCGAAGAGAGCCGTATACACACCAGAGATGTCCTCAGGAACAATCCAATCAGGTTTTTCGCTATCCCCTCCACCACCACATGAGATTAAAAGAACTGAGGTAACGCTGAACAAAATCCGGAACGCAGCGACTAGAAACATCCTTGTAGACATTTTTGCCTGCACAGTGTCCTCCTCCCAATTCTTGTAAGAGAATAATTTCTCAGGCAACAAGAGGGCCATAAACAAAAAACCGCTGATCAGCATTATGCCGACAACAGCGGTTTGTAGTCTGTCTATAATTGACCTGTTTGCCTGTTGATCATTCCCACCCCCTATGGAACAAATCAATTGAGACAGGACAATATACCCCAGTAAAACGGTAGGGCAAAGTAAAAGCTTCCTTCCTATTTATCCTCCTAGATTGCTATGTGGGTGTGGATTTAATTGAAAACCGAAATTCCAAGAAACCCTGCATTACAATAAAAGGCCACCAAGGATCGAACCTTGGTGGCCATAGTTTTAGCTTCCTAAATGACTCTATTCAATAAGAAGCCGTTTTTCCTCATACAAGTCGTAGTTTAAAAAACATTATTAAAGAGATGGTCGATGGTCATATTAAAGCATCCACCGATCATCAACTATTCTTCTTTGAGTGACGCCATATCGATGGAAAAGCGGTATTTCACTTCCGACTGGAGCAGACGTTCGTAAGCTTCGTTCACTGTTTGGATCGGAATAACTTCAACATCAGATGTAATATTGTGTTCACCACAGAAATCGAGCATCTCCTGGGTCTCTTTGATGCCTCCGATAAGTGAACCATTGAGATTCTTACGACCGAAAATCAGGGCAAAGGCAGAGACTGCCAATGGAGCCTCCGGCGCACCAACCATGGTCATGGTACTATCCATTCCCAACATGCCAAGGTAAACGTTAACATCGTGATCAGCCGAGACTGTATTGAGAATATAGTCGAAGCTACCGGCATGAGCTTTCATTTGCTCAGAATCTGAGGAGATAATTACCTCGTCGGCACCGAGACGCAGGGCATCATCCTTTTTCCCCGGCGTGGTGGTAAAAACAACTGTATGCGCGCCAAAGGCCTTGGCGAACTTAACTCCCATGTGACCAAGTCCCCCAAGGCCAACCACGCCAACTTTCTTGCCGTTAATATCTCCCCAACGGCGGAGTGGAGAATAGGTCGTAATACCCGCACACAGTAGTGGTGCGACCCTGGCGAGGTTGAGGTTCCCAGGCACTTTGAGAACAAACTTCTCATCGACCACTATACTTTCTGAGTAACCACCATAGGTTACACCACCAAGGTGTTTGTCCGGTGAGTTGTAAGTAAAGGTTGAGTCTGGACAGAATTGTTCGACATTTTCAAGGCATGCGGGGCAAGACTGATCTGAATCTACCAGACAACCAACTCCGACAACATCACCAGGCGAATACTCTGTTACGGCTTTTCCGACCTCAATAACGCGACCAACAATCTCATGGCCAGGCACACAAGGGTAAGTGGTTGGCATGACACTGTTCCACTCGTCCCGGACAGTATGAAGGTCTGAATGGCAAATGCCGCAGTAGAGAATTTCAATTTGCACGTCGCTTTCAGTAGTGTCTCGACGTTGAACTGTATCTAGAGCTAAAGGCGATGTTGCACTAGCCGCAGAATATGCTTTTGCTTTGTTCATGATGCTCTCCTTGTGGCTTTTCATTGGTTATACGAAGACTTTTTTTCGATAACTTCACGCAACACACCTTTGACCAATGAGTGAAAGGCTGTGAAGCAATCTTGACTGGAAGAAGACGAGAAAATGTAATTTGCCTTTGAAAGATTACCAAGGTTCTTGGCTGTGTCTACTGGATGATGATCAGTGCTTCTGAGTGAGCCATTTTGAGTGGTACTAAAATGGGGAGGTTTACAAAAACTCCTCCAGCGAAATCATTCAATGAAAGAAATGATCCTGCAATTATTGATGATTGAATTAGTCGTCAATTGCGATATTGTTCTACTTTGATGTCACCTCCAACAAATCTTAACCCTATTTCAATAAGGTAGAAAGATGATGACATTATTCCCAGAACAAAAAAGTGATGTCTTCTACATGACTGAAGGTGGGACAGAGACTGAGATCATGTATAAGTTTGGACATGAGCTACCTCATTTTGCTATGTATCCATTACTTGACAATCCAAAGGCAGTACAGGACCTGGAGCTAATATTTCATAAATACCTTGATTCGGTAGCCCAAAGTGGATTCCTTGCTCTCATGGGCGGGCTTGATTACAGGGCAAGCCCTGATTGGGCTCAACTGCTAGGTTACTCACACGATGGACTAGCAGAGATGCAGCATCGGTCAATTGAATTTCTTAGAAATGTAGCGAAGCCATACGAAAACCAAATAGCTGAAATTCTT
>CAJQPF010000095.1 GCA_905480095.1 uncultured Flavobacteriales bacterium | reverse complement strand
ATCCATCCATCACAGGCATTTGACAATCCATAAATATTAGATCGTATTTCACATTTTTAAATTTCTCGAAAGCTTCAGCTCCATTCGGTGCAATGTCTACTGTGCAGCCCAGCATCTGCAGCATTTCCAGTGCGATCCGCTGGTTAGTTTCTACATCCTCTGCTACAAGAACCCGTGCTCTCGTGCGGCTGGAGGTTTCCGCAGCTGCAGATTTGTTGGCTTCTGGTTGCTGGTTAGTCTCAGCTAAGTCCTGCAATGCGTCTCTGATGGTAGTCGAGGTGATAGGCTTTGTGACGCCTATCCAGGCTGCAAATTCCGCTTCGGATGCAACGTCTGTAAGTCTCGTAAGAATAATCCCTTTTTGCATCCTAAGTGCTGCCTTGTGATGTTCCTCCACTTGTAGATTGCAAAAGTAGTCATAGTCAATTACAAAAAAATTGGTTGTGAGCTCTTGTTCTAGAAAAGCTGCCAGATCTAAGGCTCCTTCTGCTCTAATTCCAAATCTAGAGAGATGGGATACCATCATTTGAAGAGTTCCAGAGTCTTCACACAAAATAGATGCGTTAGTTCCTTCAAAAATCTTTGTCTTCAGGTGTCTTTCGTTTGTAGTGCCCAATGGCAGGCTTACGGTGATCGTTGTTCCTTTTTCGGGTTTAGATCTGATGGTTATATCGCCCCCCATCATATCGATATACTGTCTGGAGATGGCTAATCCTAGTCCTGTACCTCCATATTGTCTTGTGGTGCTAGCATCTGCTTGCGTGAATGCTTCGAACACGCGACTCTGTGTCGCTTCATCCATGCCTATTCCCGTATCTTTAACACTTATATAGGCTACTATTTGGTCTGTTGAAGGGTTAGGCTTGGCTGATACAGCAATTGTTACAGTGCCCTCGTGAGTGAACTTTATAGAATTGCTAACTAAGTTCATTACTACTTGGCGAATCTTAGTTGGATCCCCCACCAGCGTATCGGGTACTGTGGAATCGCATATGTTGAGTAAGGAAAGATTGTTACGATTAGCCGGCTCACCCTGTAAATAGCAAATCTCATCGACAAGTTCGACTAGATTAAATTCTAAGGCCTCAACTTCTACTTTGGATGCCTCTAGCTTTGAGAAATCAAGAATTTCATTTATCAAGCTTAGCAATGACTCGCCGCTGTTGTGTGCCGCCTCCGCAAATTTTCTTTGCTGTTCACCTAGGTTTGTGTGGAGCAATAACTCGGTCATGCCAATCATTCCGTGCATTGGCGTTCTGATCTCATGGCTCATCGTGGCCAAAAAATCTGATTTAGAGCGGTTTGCTTTCTCTGCAACTAATCTCGCTTCCTGCAGGTCGGTGGTGCGCTCTTGCACCTTTTTCTCCAACTCCCTTTGTCTGTGTAGTACCTGTTTAGCCAGCCGCTTTTGGCGGTTGAAATACATATACACTGCGAAGGATATCAACAGTCCGTAAGCGGCATATGCATAGGGACTAAGCCAAGGAGGTGGATTTACAATTACAGGTAATGTGCGCCCCTCCCAGTTCCAGACACCATCTGGACTTGCGGCCGCAAGTCTTAGTAAATATTTCCCCGTCGGGAGTGTTGTAAACGACGCTATATGAGCGTCCGGGGAAATCACCCAGTCGGGGTTTACACCGTCTAGCTTATAAGCATATTGGAGCAGATTTGAATCGGAGTAGTCTGCTGCGAAGAATTCAATGGACAACATTTTATCTTTGTAATCCAGTACAAGTGTATCCAGATCATGATATGGCACGTCGAAAATCTTCCTTTCATTCATTATCTTAATCTCAGATATTGAAACTAAGGGGCTAATATTGTTCTCTTTTACAGATTCGGCGCTTATGATGTTGTAGCCTCGATTTCCTCCAAAGTAAATCTCTCCAGTTTTCGATTTAAAAGCAGCTCCCATGTTGAACTCGATGTCCTGAAGCCCATCTCTAGTTCCGTATTGGTTTGTTTCGAGAGTATTTGGGTTGAATTTAGTGATGCCTCGGTTATGTGACAGCCACAGATTTCCGAGATTATCACTCTCTATTCCATATATGTCTGAACTGGGCAGCGAGATGTTTTCGGAAAAGTGATGGAATTTTGCATTCGAGCTTTTACGGTCAATTGCATCCCACCTATTTAGGCTACCTCCTCTCGTACCCAGCCAAAGGGATTGCTCTTCGTCTTCGTAAAATGCCCAGACCATATCGCTAGATATGCTGTCAATGTTTCCACTCTCAGAATAGAAGCTTTCAAAGCTTAGAGTGGCAGGGTCAAATCTGTTTAGCCCTTTTTCAGTTCCTACCCATACTAAACCAAGTGAATCTTCAAATAGAGCGATGACATTGTTGCTGCTGATACTGGTTTGGTCTCCAGGTATATTTTTAAGATTAATGAAAGAGTTACTTTCCTCTTCGTATATGCTCAGTCCACCGCCAAAGGTGCCGACCAACAGTTGCCCACCTGCCAGCCGTAGAATGGAAGTGACACCATCCGCCCCTAGTGATGTTTCGCTAAGTGGGTTGTGGGTGTAGGTTACAAGCTCGTTAGTCGATAAGTCGAGGCGATTCAAGCCCCCGTTAAAGGTACCAATCCAAAGTATATTATCCTCCGCATACAGGCTCATAACGTCTGGGCTAGAAATGCTGGGTTCGGTCGACTCGTTAATCCATTCGAACTTGGTGCCATCAGGTCTCAATCTATTTAGTCCGTCATCCGTACCAACCCATAAACTACCTTCAGCCGTTTCAGTAAAAGTATTAACAGAGTTACTTGAAAGTTGGCCATAATTGATGTCAATTTTAGGGAATAGAGTAGCCGTTCCGGCAGCGAGGCCATAAAAGGTTCCAATCCAATATTTGCCTTCCCTAGATTGAAAAATACTGTAGATTTGATCGCTAAAAAGTTCGGTGTTTTGCTTTGTATATCGTGAAAATTGCTGCGTTTTGGCGTCAAATACATTCAAACCTTCGTAAGTCCCTATCCACATTCTCCCATCAGAATCTTCGAATGCATCCCACACCTCATTTGAGGTCAATGAAGTAGGAGTTTCAGGGTCGTTTCTATATTGGAGCGTCCTGCGATTTGCAATGTCGAATACAGTGATTCCCGCGTCTCTGGAGATGGCCCAGACATTATCATTTCTATCCACGACCACGCCGGAGAGATTATTTGACGATATCGACTCTGCTGAGTTTCTGTCATAGCGATGAGTTCTCACTCTATGCGAGTCAGGATGAATTTCTATCAGGCCCCCACCGAGTGATGCAGCCCAAATGGTCCCATTCGAAGATTCGTCGAACCGATTAATTGCTCCAATATGATCGAGATTTAACGATTCAGTCGTATAGTGATGGAATGCACCACTAGTTGGGTTGAAACTGCTGAACGCATTATCATAGCCGAGCCAAAGCACGCCACTATGACTGCTGAAAATGGTCAAAATATCGTTTGAAAGAGGAGATTTTTTATGGTCGCTGCCAGCGTAAATAGCCGTGAAGCCATTTCCTATCGGATCGTACCTATTTAGACCCCCGCCAAGGGTAGACACCCATATGGTACCAAAAGGATC
>CAJQPF010000094.1 GCA_905480095.1 uncultured Flavobacteriales bacterium | reverse complement strand
CGTATGTGGTGGATCAGGCATTCCAGATGGAGATTGTGACTGCGACGGAAACGTACTCGACGCGTGTGGCGTATGTGGTGGATCAGGCATTCCAGATGGAGAATGTGATTGTGACGGAAACGTACTCGATGATTGTGGCGTATGTAATGGAGACAACGCATGTGCCCCTTGTGTACAAGTTGAAGGATATAGTGTCGGTGATATAGGTCCTGCAGGTGGGGTGGTTATTTATGACCTTGGTTTTTATGAATACGTGGACTTTGAGAGTTCAAGTTATGATTGCTGGAGGTATATTGAAGTCGCCACAGAAGTGCTCGCACCGGCAATATGGGGTTGCAATGGATCAGTGATTTATGGATTAACAAATGAAATCGGAGCGGGAGAAATAAATACGCAACTTATTCTAAACTCTGGATGTGATGAGGTGTCTCCAGAATATCCAGATTATGCTGCTTTAGTGGCTTCATCTTACAATGGAGGAGGTCAGTTAGATTGGTTTTTACCGTCTCCATCAGAACTTCTGCTGTTAACTGGAACCCCAAACTATACAGATCAAATTAACGGTTGGGAATTAGGGGAGTATTGGTCTTCAAACCAATTTTTGAACAGTACATCTTTAGGGACCTCGATAGATTTCTCTATCAACGCGAATGGAGAACTTATCGCAACACCTGGTCCTTCAAATGTCATGAACTATATGTTTCCCATTCTACCTATGCGAAGGTTTTAACGGTTTTCTGTCACATATTTCGTAAATTGCAGTAGTAATATGTAATTGAAACCTGCAAAACTGTTGCCATGAATTTTATTAAGTTGTTGTTGAGAAAACTCAATCTTTATATTGGATTGTCATTTGTAGCTTTCACCTTTATTGGTATTTTAACTTCATCAGCACAAACAGAGTGTGCTGAAGGAGAATCTGAAATCATCATTTTAATTGTTTCAGATGGCTATCCCACCGAAATCAGTTGGGAATTAAATGTTGGAGGTGAAGAAATTGCATTCGGTGAATCAGAAGGAGATACGCTATGTGTCGATATGACAGAGGAGTTTCCTTGCTTCCTTTTTGAGATTCATGATTCATTTGGCGATGGTATTTTTGATCCTGGGGGATATTGGATTTATTTGGATGGTGTAGAAATTGCTTCAGGAGGCGATTATGATTACGGTGATGAAGTTTCCTTTGACTGCGCTCCAGGTGAAACTTGCAATGATGCAGTGACTTTAGGCATGCCCTCAGTAGAGGGAGATGTTATTTCTCAATCAGGCAATAATTTTTGGTACACATTTACGCCAGAACTCCTTGGAATGTATGATTTCAGCAGTTGTGGTTCAGGATGTGATACCAGGCTCTATGTTTATGATTATTGTAACATGAGTAATTTTGATGACACCAATACAGGTACCATTTATTATGATGACAATCAAGGAGGGTGTGAGGAGGAAGCAAGCCAAACAATGCTGCTTGAAGCTGGGGTGACGTATTGGATAAGATGGCTTTCTGTGGATGGATGCATGGGGGAATGGAATTGGCTTCACTCATTTGCGGGGGCTCCACAGGGATGTACTGATCCAGAAGCTTGTAATTACAATCCACAAGCAGAAATTGACAACGGATCTTGTATTTATCCTGGAGACCCATCGTGTACTGGTCCTGATTTAATGGTTGTTCAAGAAGCCATTGTCAATAGTTTGCATACTGAACTTATGGAGGTGAATGAAGCTGACTGCTACATCTCTGAGGGCTGTCTGAATGGATATGGAACGCGTGAACTCGTCAGATTTACAACACACATTAAAAACATCGGTGAGCTAGACTATTACATCGGGCAACCGTCAGGTGAAAACGCACAATTTGAATTTGGGGATTGCCACAACCACTGGCACCACAAAGGGTATGCAAAATATGATCTGTTTGAATTAGATGGAACCTATATCCCTATCGGATTCAAGAATGGTTTTTGTGTCATGGATCTCGAATGCAGTGACGGCGGCACAGGTCAGTATGGATGTAGCAACATGGGGATCTCTGCGTTATGTGGAGACATCTACGGCAGTGGATTGTCATGTCAGTGGATCGATGTTACTGATGTGGCTGATGGCACATATTTTTTAATTGTTAGAGCAAATTGGGATTTTATTCCTGACGCTCTTGGCCGAGATGAGACAGATTACACAAATAATTATGCTGCGGTTTGTGTTAATTTGGACAGAAGTATGGGGGAGCTTGTCGTGAATATTTACGATGATTGTTCACCATTTGATGATTGTGAAGGAACGCCATTTGGCCAAGCCACTGCGGATTGTAACGGAGATTGTAATGGGGAGGCGCTTGTTGGAGATTTAGATGACAATGGTGTTCAGGAATACACGGATGCGGTCTCTTATGTTGAAGGTACTTTAGGCAATGACATTGACGTTTTACCTTGTACAGATATCGATCAGGATGACAACATTACGGTCACCGATGCAGCTCTGATGTCTCGCTGTCAATATTGGAATGAAGCACATACCCATCCTGACAGTGCAGGGTTCCACGACAAGTGTAGTTTCCCAGTGAATGAGATCATCAATATATTCGACACGACTCATTTTAAAATTGGAGATATCAATTGGGATCTGGGATATTTAGATGTTCATGTATTGAACCCCAACAATCGAATTGTAGGGTATCAATTGGCGTTTAGTGGCATTGAAATTTCTCAGGCGATTTCCTTGGCGGATGTCGTGAATTATCCAATCACGCCTTCATTTGTTCCTGGTGGATCTGAGGTGATAGGCTTAAGCTATGAAGGTGAGAGTATGATGAAATTCTACGAGTGGACACCTCTTCTACGTTTGTACTGGATGTCAGCAGAAGAAGATGTATGCTTGTCGCACTGTGAGGATGTTGTAAATCATTTTTACCAAAACACGATTATTGATATTGTGGACGGTTGTGTAGGTGCAATAGAACTTCAAAACACCCCACAAATGGCTGTTTCGGTCATTCCAAATCCGATTTCATCAAGCGCTCAAATTACCTTCTCGAATCCGATGAGAGATGAATTGATTCTTATGATCCTTGATGCCAGTGGGCGAGAAGTGAGACGTGAGTCGGTGAATGGAACAGATCACATTATAGAGAAGGGGGAACTTAGTTCTGGTGCATATTTCTTTACTATTTATGGAAATAGAATTACCCCTATGAGTGGCAGATTTGATATCCAATAAATATGACAAAATTCTCATTCAACGGCCTTAAATATCTCCTCTTTGCATGCGTGTTGTTTCTCTTCACATCAGTGAATAGTCAAGTCGTGATTAATGAATTTTCTTGCTCAAACTATTCTCTCAATATAGGTGGCGACAATGAGGATTTTATAGAATTCTACAACCCTTCAGCGGTGGCTGAGGACATTGGTGGTTTTTTTCTATCGGACAATCCACTTAACATAGATAAGTTTGAAATCCCCGCTGGAACATTTGTCCCTGCTGGAGGCTACCTGCTTGTCATGTGTTCTGGTGAGGGAGAGTTACTTACAAATCTCTATTTGGGTGGAAATCTAAATACGAATTTTAAAATCAATCAATGTCAGGGTGAATCCCTGGTGTTTGCGGATCCGGCTGAGAACATCTTGGAGTCGTATACTTTCGTTACAGACATTGGCACCACCCAGGCTGACCACAGTTGGGCGAGAAGCACCGATGGCGCTTTAAATTGGGAGATTTGTATGGTCCCATCTCCAGAGGCAGCGAATGGCACTGATCCCTTTGATATGTACACGGAATATGCACCTACTCCTAGCTTTGATGTGGAGTCGGGCTACCATGTGGGTGCCCTTACGATCTCAATTTCCGCTCCTGCGGGCTTTGACATTTACTACACCCTGGACGGTTACTCCCCCACAGAGGGAAGTACATTGTACACCGGCCCCATTGGTTTGACTGAAACAACGGTTGTTAGAGCCATTGCTTTTGATCCAAATGACGATGTTCCTCCGAGCAAAGCCCCGAGTTACATTGCGACCAACACTTATTTTTTAGGTGCAGATGCCCACACGATCCCGGTGGTTTCCGTCAGCGGCAATGGTCAAGAGGATGGCACATGGGGAGGGGGTGCAGGAGAAGCTGCGCATGTTGAGTTTTTTCATGCTGATGGCACTTTTTGGGTAGAGGCAACAGGAGACAGCAACGAGCATGGGAACGACAGCAATGCATATGGTCAGAGAGGCTTTGACTGCATCATTCGAGATCAGATGGGCTACAATCAGGCGTTTGATGCCGAGCTGTTTCATGAAAAAAACAGAGATGAATTTCAGAGGATAATTTTTAAGGCTGCAGCCAATGATAATTATCCATTCGAACCAGGTGCCCACATTAGAGATGCATATGTTCATACACTTAGTCACCAGGCAGGACTTAAATTAGACGAGCGAACTTCAGAAAGCTGTATCGTTTATCTCAATGGTCAGTATTGGGGCGTTTATGAATATCGTGAGAAAGTGGATGATATAGATTTCACAACTGAATACTATGACCAGCCGAGACATTTCGTCGACTTCTTAAAAACGTGGGGTGGAACTTGGGAGGAATATGGCTCAGGAAATGATTGGTACACTCTGGTAAACTTCGTGACAACCCAGGATATGACAGATGCTGCTAATTACGACTACGTCACAACCCAACTTCACCCACTGAGCTTGATAGACTATTTCGTCCTTAACAGTTATGTTGTGGCTATGGATTGGCTCAATTGGAATACAGCTTGGTGGAGAGGAAGGCATCCAGATGGAGGTGCTAAGAGATGGAGATATGCGCTTTGGGATATGGACGCGACGTTTGGACATTACGTGAATTATACTGGAATTCCAGATACAGGTGCTACTGCAGATCCATGTAACCCTGAACAGATGGGAGATGTAGGGGGACAGGGACATATTCCAGTTCTAAATGCTTTGCTTGATAACGAAACATTTTACGAAACATATGTTAATCGTTGGGCTGATCTAGGAAACACCTATTTCACATGTGATTATATGCACGCTGTCCTCGACAGTATGGTTCTTGTCATTGAGCCTGAAATGCCCAGGCAATGTGACAGATGGGGAGGTAATGTAGGTGGTTGGCAGAATGAGCTTCAAGAGTTAAGAGACTTTATTGATGATCGTTGTGAGTCAGAACTACTTTCAGGGATGGAAGACTGCTACGATGTAACGCCTGTGACACTTACCCTTGAAATTGTAGGTCAAGGTGATGTTCAAATAAATACGGTAGATATTACACCTTTAGAAAGTCCATTTAGTGGTTTTTATTTCGAGGAGCTTCCGATAACTCTTACGGCAGAAGAAAATTACGGTGTTCAGTTTTTGTTTTGGGAAATAACATCAGGTTCTGCGCCTCTAGCGGATGCAACTAATCTAGAATGGGAGGTAGATTTAGAAGGCGATATTACCATCGTGGCTCACTTCGGAATTCCTGTGCCGCCGGAAGATGTCACATTTAATGTTGACCCAGCAGGAGCAGGGTCAATTGTCTTAGACGGAGTGCTCATTGCGGCTTACCCTTCAACACAAATGCTAACAGTGAGCGGCCATACAATCCAAGCTGTAAATAGTGGTCAGTGGTGGCAGTTTTCGCATTGGTCAACGACGCCTGTCGAGAATATTATCAGTCCCGACATAAATGCTTCAAATGCCAATTTGGAAATCACTTTGCCAGGTTTTGTCACAGCACACTTCACTTACATAGAGCATACAGAATTAGAAGTTGAGGTACAGCCGTCACAAGCTGGCGCTGTATCTATATACAATACAGCTTATGTTGATGATTATTGGACAAGTGGTTTGGTGACAGATGGTCCCCTTATTTTTAGAGCCATAGAAGCTGATGAATGGGAGTTTGACAGATGGATTGTCCAAGAAACTGAACCTTCTCCAAACGACAGGAATCCTGAAATGGCTTTAAATCTTGATGGGGTTCCTTTTGAAAGTGTTGTGGCGTTATTTAAAGAAGTGGAATTCAGTTTGTTTATCCCCAACGCTTTTACACCTGACAACGATGGCGTCAATGACAGTTTCCTTCCTTTGGGCGAAGGCTTCACGGCTGATCAATATAGATTTACGGTATTAAATAGGTGGGGAGAGGTTGTGTTTGATACCACGAATCCTGAGATTCCTTGGGTTGGTCAAAACGCTTCTGATGGAGGGGGAAATCATTTTGTGCCTGATGGTGTCTATATGTACACCGTTACCGCACTTGGTTCTCACGATTTAAGTTCATCAACATTTAGAGGTTGTGTGACTGTCGTGAGGTAAGCCTCTTTTTTGTTTTGACATAGATTTGATGCCCCAAGAATGCTGCGGGAATGCAAATCAATACGTCGCTCAATTGGTACCACCCGGGGTGAGGAATCAGAATTGAATTACGAATACTGCCAGCAATCATTAGAATTCCAACTGCAATCGCTGGCATTGGTTTTGCGTGACCTGAAAACAGTGATGCAAGATAGGCAGAGGTCATCGTTCCTATACTGTGGGCCAAAAGAAGCAAGAGGAATGCGCCTGTTGGAAGTGTCTCGATAAATGCGGCAAACGCTTGGGGCTCTGTAATGTTGGGGACGTCTTTATACTCAGTAAAAAGATGATGTCCATATCTTTCAATCCCGAATCCTGCCAGTCCTCCAAATATCAACCCGAGCAGTGTGCTGATTAAATCTCTAAAAAATGTCATGGTGAAAAATTACATGTTACGACGGTAGGCGCCACCCACTTCAAACATGGCTTCTGTAATTTGCCCCAAGGAAGCAACTTTGACTGCTTCTAGAAGTTCTTCGAAAATATTCCCATGATTCACCGCGACACGTTGGATGTTTTTCAGTCTTTCAGCCGAATGCTGATGCATTGATTTATGCAGTGCTTGCAAATTCCGGAGTTGAATCTGCTTCTCGTTCTCAGTTGCTCTAATGACCTCTCCAGGAATGATAGTCGGAGAGCCCTTCTGATTTAAAAAAGTATTCACCCCTACAATTTCATATTCTCCTGAGTGCTTTAGGGTTTCGTAGTGAAGCGATTCTTCCTGAATGCGTGAACGTTGGTACATCGTCTCCATGGCACCTAAAACACCACCGCGTTCTGTGATTCTATCGAATTCAAGGAGAACAGCCTCCTCAACCAGATCTGTCAGTTCTTCCATGATGTATGAACCTTGCATTGGGTTTTCAGTCATCGCCAACCCAAGTTCTTTATTGATAATTAGCTGAATGGCCATGGCCCGACGAACGGACGCTTCGGTTGGTGTTGTGATGGCCTCGTCATATGCATTTGTGTGAAGTGAATTGCAGTTGTCGTAAATCGCATACAATGCTTGTAAAGTGGTCCTGATGTCGTTGAAGTCAATTTCTTGAGCATGCAACGAACGGCCAGAAGTTTGAATGTGATATTTGAGCATCTGTGCTCTAGGAGATGCATCATATTTCTCTCTCATTGCTTTGGCCCATATTCTTCTTGCAACCCTTCCTATGACCGCGTATTCTGGATCTACTCCGTTTGAGAAAAAGAAACTGAGGTTGGGGCCAAATTCGTTGATATCCATACCTCGACTCAAATAGTATTCGACGTATGTGAATCCATTTGAAAGGGTGAAAGCAAGTTGAGTGATTGGATTTGCGCCTGCCTCTGCAATGTGATATCCGCTGATTGAAACAGAGTAAAAATTTCTGACTTGATTTTCGATGAAGTATTGCTGAACATCCCCCATTAATCGAAGTGCAAATTCTGTTGAAAAGATGCAGGTATTTTGTGCTTGGTCTTCTTTAAGGATGTCTGCTTGTACAGTTCCTCTTACGGATGTCAATGCTTCGCTTTTAAGTTGAGCATAGGTCATTTTATCAAGGATTTCATCACCAGTACACCCGAGCAGCATCAGCCCCAATCCTTTGTTTCCTTCAGGAAGTTCACCTTCATAGTGGGGACGATCTAGTCCATGGTCATCCCATTTTGCTTTAAGTACTTTTTCAACGTCCCCCTCAAGACCGTGCGCTTTGATATATTTCTCACAGGTTTGATCTATGGCAGCATTCAAGAAAAAGGCCAGAACCATAGGTGCAGGGCCATTAATTGTCATTGATACACTGGTGGCAGACGAGCATAGGTCAAACCCACTGTACAGTTTTTTTGCATCATCTAGTGAGCAAATGCTGACGCCTGCATTTCCGACTTTGCCATATATGTCAGGTCTTTTATCCGGGTCGCTGCCATAAAGAGTTACCGAATCGAACGCGGTAGATAATCTTTTTGCTGCCATCCCTAATGACACGTAGTGGAAACGTTTGTTTGTTCGCTCAGGACCTCCTTCTCCAGCAAACATTCTTGTTGGATCTTCACCTGTCCTTTTAAAAGGATAAATCCCTGCTGTATATGGAAAAGTCCCAGGGAGGTTTTCTTGAGCCGCATATTTTGCCAACTCATTCCATCCCGTGAATGAGGGAAGTGCTACTTTTGAAATAAGGTTGTTGGAAAGTGATATTTGTTTGGTGGGAATCCGGACTTCTTGCCCTCTGACCTTATATACAAAGACATCTTCTTTGTACCTGGCCTTTAATGCCGGCCAATCCTCTAACCATGCGAGCATTTTTGGGTCAAGTTCGAGTCTTAATTCATTGGCTTTTGAGGATACGCTCGATTTTGTAATCTCATCAGAGTTGAATTCTTGAGCCGCTTTTTGAAGGGCTTGTAATCTACCTGCAACATCAGATTGTTTGATGCTCCACTTGTCATAGGACCTGATGCAATCTGTAATTTCGCTCAAATATCTCACCCGAGCAGGAGGGATGATAAAGGCTTTCTCGCTTTGACTTGTGGGGCCTCTTTCCCCCTTGACATCAAATTTAGCATCGGTTTTACTAACAATCTCTTTGATCAATGTTTCGTAGAGAAAATTTGTTCCTGGGTCGTTAAATTGACTTGCAATTGTTCCAATAATTGGGAGTTCTTCCTCTTTGGCATCCCAGAGGTCGTGGTTGCGTTTAAATTGCTTTCGAACATCTCTAAGTGCATCTTGTGCGCCACGTTTATCGGATTTGTTAATGGCGACAACATCTGCAAAGTCCAGCATGTCAATCTTCTCAAGTTGAGTCGCAGCACCAAACTCCGGTGTCATAATGTATAACGCTATATCACTATGCTCCATGATTTCGGTGTCGCTTTGGCCAATTCCAGATGTTTCAAGAATGATCAAATCAAATTCAGCAGCTCTCAATACATTTAATGCCTCAGCAACATGCTTTGACAATGCTAAGTTTGACTGACGTGTTGCCAGAGAACGCATGTACACTCTTTCGTTGTGTATCGCGTTCATTCTGATCCGATCACCCAGGAGCGCACCGCCAGTTTTTCGTTTGGAAGGGTCTACAGAAACCAATGCGATGCGTTTTTTAGGGAAATCAGCCAAGAAACGGCGTACGAGTTCATCTACCATGGATGATTTTCCAGACCCACCTGTCCCTGTAATGCCCAGAACAGGTACTTTTGGTAATTCTGGGTATACCCTTTCGAATGCTTTAGAGAAGGACTCAGCATCGTTCTCAGCTGCAGTAATCGTTCTGGCAATGTCACGAATGTTCCTTTTTCCTAACCGTTCGATGGCGCCGTCTAAATCCTTAATTGAAGGTACTGTTTCATAATCAGATTTTTCAACCAGGTCATTGATCATCCCTTGCAGTCCCATCTCTCTTCCGTCATCTGGGTGATAGATCCGTGTCACACCATATTCTTGTAATGCAGCGATCTCATCTGGAAGAATTGTTCCTCCTCCTCCGCCAAAGATCTTAATATGCCCAGCGCCCCGCTCATCAAGTAAATCCTTCATATATTTAAAGTACTCGTTGTGACCTCCTTGGTAAGATGTCATCGCGATTGCTTGCGCATCTTCTTGTATCGCAGTAGTCACAACTTCATCGACGCTTCTGTCATGACCCAGGTGTATTACCTCACAACCTGTACGTTGAATAATCCGTCGCATAATGTTAATCGCCGCGTCGTGACCGTCAAATAAACTGGCCGCAGAGACAATACGGATTTTATTTTGAGGTTTATAAGGTCGTTGTACTTGCATGGATATATTTTCAACGAAATTAAGACATAGCTGACAGGTCACGCACTCGAGTTGTGTAATCGTTTAAATGTCTTCACACTTTGCACACATGCGACCTCTCATTTGTATTGCCTCACTTCATGTTAGGAGGGGTGAAGAAAGCATTATCTGAAGACATTCATAAAATAAAACGGAAGTTCATGCTTGATTTTTTTATCGTTCTAAGCATGGAATACGATAATTTATGACCTGTATTTTTAATCAATTGTTTCGTTCAAGAAAATTAGGTCACACGTTTTAGGTCTTTATTAAGTGAAATCCGTTAATTTGCACCTTGAATTGATTCCGATTTCTACTTTGAACATTTCTAATACTTGCATGAACTTTCGCCTCTTAATTATAGGTTTTGCTGTGATGTTTGTTTCTTCGACAAACGCACAGATGACAGGTCTCACTATTGAAGTGGATACTGCATTCTACGGACCTAACACGCCTACACCAGACGATACGTTTGATCCATTGGGGACTTTGGACGGTTTTGTAACCTACAAAGTTTACGCAGACTTCACCAATACGACAGATGCACTCAGTGCAGTCTATTCAGATGTCGCCGTTTTAGGAACCGTTCCGATGGAAATAGATGCGCCTTGTGGTTGTTTTAACCCGGTGGCAACGAGTGTTTTAATGGATCCGTCTAACTCAAGCTTTTTTTGGGATGCTTTTCCGTTGTGGGAATATGACTCCTATTGGACAATAGGAATGGAAAGTAGCGATGCGCCGGGTGATATACCGCAATCTATTGACCTTCCTGCTGGTGAAGAGATCTGTTCTAGTTCAATCTCAGACGGTGCTTTTTTTGTATTATCGTCGCCCATAAATTCTATTGCGGGGGATGATTTGCGCATTTTAATAGCGCAAGTAACAACCTGTGGTGATTGGTGTTTTGGCGCCAGTTTTCACGTCTTTGTAGAAGGGCAGCAAACCAACCCTCAATTTTTTGAGCCGACAGAGCAAATCTGTGTTTCTAACCCATGCGAACCATATCTTTCACAAGAAGCGACAGTAAGTGGAGCGGTACTTCCTTGCGCTGGTGGTTCGTCTACGGTAGAAGTTGAGTTCTTAGGAGTCGGTGACCCATCGCTTGCGACATATGTTCTTTTAGACCAAGCAGGGGAGGTGGTCGTCGGGCCTCAGGGCAGTCCTTCTTTCGATGATTTGTCCCCTGGAAATTATTCGATGGTCATCATGGATGAATTTACATGTATGGATACGACATCCTTTGAAGTCACAGCGCCAGGTCCTATTCTGGCTGATTTTGAGCTCGTTTCTGACAATGACTGCTTTGGAGAAGGCGATGCCACAGTGTGTCTTTTAGCGCCAGGAGCATCTGGTGGTTCTGGAGATCTGGTAATATCTGTGTTAGACCCTCTCGGTGTGGCTGTCGCTTCTGTGGATGGCGCAAATGAATGTTGGACCGATTTGGTTTGCCAAGATGCAGACGGCGCGTTTACATTTTCTGTCAATGATACAGAAGGTTGTTCTTTAGATACGGTGTTATTTGTGAATTGTCCTTTACCAATCGAGGCACTTGTCACAACAAGTGATATTGATTGTCAAGGAAATGCCAATGGCGCCATAAGTGCAGAGGCGTCAGGAGGTTCAGGGGATTTGTTTCTCGTTGTAAACTCAGATACACTTCTTCTTCCAGACACTGCCCAAGGACTTGTTCCAGGCAACTATAATGTTCAAATCATCGACATGTTTGACTGCACCCCAGGAACTGAGGTGATCGAAGTATTGGAGCCAGATGACATTACGCTTCAGATTGTTTCTGCAGCGCCCATTACCTGTGGAAGTGATTGTAATGGTGCAGTAGACCTGCTTTATTTTGGGGGTACAGGCCTTTTAAACCTTGAAATTACAGATGCTTTAAGCGGGGCGGTTGTCGCAAGTCAAGACAGTCTTTGTGCTTCGGAATATGTTGCGTCCATTATTGATGCCAACGGTTGCAATACAAATGAACCTTTTCTCATTGATGCACCCCCTCCACTTGAGTTCCTTATATCGACGACTCCAGCAACTTGTACAGGTATGAGCAACGGGTCAGCTGATATCTTTCCAGCTGGAGGAACGGGAGAGCTTACTTGGATGGTCACAGATACATTAGGTAACGTAGCTAATCTCAACAATCTTAGTGAAATGACCTATACGGCCATTGTTTCGGATGTTTTGGGATGCCAGATTACGGATACATTCTCGATTGATGTTGCCATTATTACAGATATGATTCTTACTACATTTCCGTCTCCTGTAACTTGTTGGAATGCCGAGGATGGAACGATCACTGTATCAATTGATGGCGGGGATTCCCCTTTTACTTACTTGTGGAGCGATCCTTTTAATCAAACTTCTGCCACTGCAATTGGCCTTACAGAAGATGCATACACAGTGACTGTCACGGATGCAATTGGCTGTAATCTAACTGTTTCGGAAACGATAACGCATATAGAAGGTTGCCTTTTCATCGCAGATGCGCTTACGCCAAATGGCGATGGATATAATGATGAATGGATTGTAGGCGGGTTGTTAGACTTTCCTCAATCTGAAGTTAAAGTATATAACAGATGGGGGCAACTGTTATTCTTCTCTGATGAAGGGGACGTGCATTGGGATGGTCGCTTCAACAATCAACGTCTCCCAGTCGCAGACTATTATTATACCATTGAGTTAAGCCCATACGACCCGCCGATTACGGGTACGGTATCTCTTAAATACTGAAACGATGACACGACTACTCATTGCCTCATGTTGGATTTTTATTTTTGCAGCTCCGCTTCAAGCGCAGCAGCGATTTAGAAGGACATCTTTTCCCGTAAATTCTTTTCTGATCAACCCTGCGGTTGCAGGTACAGAACCTGTTACAGTCTTTGGTTCTTCATATAGAAATCAGTGGGCAGGATTTGAAGGTGCGCCTACAACCACAGTATTTAGTGCGCATAGCTCATTCCCAAATCAAATTGGCGGTGGGGTTATTGTATATAATGACGACATGGGTGGTGCTGTCTCTCAAACTGGTATTGAGCTTACCGGTTCATATCAATTGCGCCTTCCAAATTCAGATGCTGTTTCCTTTGGCCTTTCTTTACAAGGCACCCAGTTTGGATTTGACAGCAGTGATTTGAATGTCTGGGATCAAGACGATCCGTCACTCAATGGTTCATTAGAAACGACTTTCGGAGTGGATGCATCTACGGGAATGATGATCTATGGGACTGATTATTTTTTCGGAATTGCTGTTTCAAATCTTTTCCAGGATAAACTCGGCCTGATAGGAGTTGAAAATGACCTTAATCAGCACATTCGTCACTACAGATTTATGGGCAGCTATACGACTGATGTCACGAATGAGATGTCAGTCCAAACTTCGGGCATGCTTCGTCTTACAGAAGTGACCCCTGCGCAAATTGACATTCATTCCCGTGTGATTTATAAGTTTTACCAGGCATTGTACTGGGGTGGCTTGGGCGTGAGGATGGGGGATGCTGTCACTGTGTCTGCCGGGATTGAATTCGCCAGTATTGGTTTTTCTTATTCCTACGATATCTCTACAGGCGCCAACCTCTTAAGTCCGCACTCTCACGAGATTAATCTTACCTACATATTGGCACACAAGAGAGGATTTGGTCAAGGGTCTATAGGTCCTAGAAGAATCCTTGAAAAAAGCAGATTAGTTAAGTAGAACTTTAAATTTGGCACTAGATTTGATTATCTTATGTGTGCAAAACAAACAAACGAAATATATAATTCACCAATTATCATTGATATGAACCGTATTACTATACTATTTACAGCTGTCCTGATGACATTAATGGTTGCTCCATTAAGCGCTCAGTTTTTAAGACTCGAAGTTGACGAAATAGACAACGAAGGGAAGGTGCCCGGAAAAACATTTCGTGTCTATGCTGTTTTTGAGAACGAAGGAGATATTCTAGATGCGGTTTATGGCGAAGCTTCTGCCTTGTTGTCCATTACATCAACGAAACCTTTTTATCAGCATCCCAAGGGAGGAGCTTTATCTACGGATATCCAACGTTATGACCTCTCAGTAAATCCTGAGCTGGCTTACGACAGTTGGGTTACGATAGGCTCTGAGGACAATTACATGAATGCGCTCTCAGGATTTATTATGGAGTTCGGAGAATTTGAAACATCAGGCGGAAAACTAGAAACAAGCAACGGTGCTTGGTTTGTCACTCCTGACAAACGTCAAAGTATGGCTGGTGCT
>CAJQPF010000093.1 GCA_905480095.1 uncultured Flavobacteriales bacterium | reverse complement strand
AATTCGTTTGCCCAGATCACCGCACATTTATTCAGACCATCATCTGAGTTACTGAACACATTGGCGTCCTTGTCAGGATTCCGAATCCCTATCATCACCGTCACCACATTGGCAAGGTTTGGATTTCCTTTTACAGAGATTCTAGCGGTCCCATCGTACTCCGAATATTCTTGAGAAAGCGGCTGCAAAGAAGGTCTGTTTATTTTCAAATTCTGCAATTTCTGCAGTTCTATGTCCATGTTGTTTTCCAGCGGCCAGATCAAATCTTCATCTCCTGTATACCAAGGTGTCACAGAAAGCGGAATCTCATACTCGTAATAGTTGGCATCAAAGTCACTGCCAAGTCGCACAAAAGCCGTCATGTCACCGTCATTTAAAGCAGTGCCATCTGGGCCCGCTTCAGCATGGAAATACATTCGCATACGCTTGTACATCCTCATGTCGTAATTGATATTTCGATAAGCAGCACGCGCGTCACCGTCGATAAGGTCGCAGACCTCCATCGCTAAAGACTGCTCATTAAGACGACGTTGATTTGCTGTAGCCACATCAATTTCTCGAAGAATCCCAGGTGGTGTGACATATGCCACTGGTTCGCGGTTTCCGTTCTCTTCAATATTTACAGCTGAGATGTTGAAAGAGGTCGATGATGGGTCTTCGGGTTCTACTTCTTGTTCCCCAGCCAAAGATCCCTCGTACTTTCTCCATTCTCCTCTCACAAGATCCATTCTCGCAAAACGCATCGTGACAGGTTGGCTCCACCCCTTCATAAATACACGCATAAAGCGAATCGATCTGAAGTCCGAAATACTTCCTACACGTTTTTCATATTCGCGTACTGGGATTTTAAACTGATACCACTTGATCGGCTTCTGTTCGTTAGAGGAGGCACTTTGACTTAATGTTTCATAGACATCTGTAATATAATTGTTCCCCACATTTGCCTCGCCCAAATCTGAAGGGCGCATAGAAATTTTGTACTGATAATAACTTTCTATCGTGCCCAAGGTGATGTCTTGGTTTATATCCTCACTGTTGGGAATTGTTGTTGCGGTGATGGGATAACCATCTGGCGACCCCGTATTCGAGTTGCCCTCGTAGCGACTAAAATACTTATATCGATCTATAATATTTTCCTCCAGCGCTTGTGAAGTCGGGTTTCGGAAATATCTGAAGTCGTCTGATGAAGGATCGTTTTCAATGGTCGACATCGCTTCGGGAGTTAAAATATCTGACGCCTCTAATTCGGACAGCCAGTCTGCAAAATGTTCTCTTTCTACAGATGAGCTCATCCCGTCTAAGCCGACATCTTGCAATGAATAATTCCCAGAAGAATTATCAAATGCATTGACAACATTGAATGTCGAAGGGTCAGGATAGATCCCCCAAGAGCTCGTGTCTGTGGGGAGGTCGGTCGTTGTTGCTGAAGGCAGACCATTCTCAAATTCAAGCTGGCTATCGTTGAGAATATCTTCACTTACATTTCCAAGGTTAAAATAAATATCTCCACCTGTGGTGTTCTCTGAATCCTCATTAAAAGGATCCATGATCCAAAACTGAATAAACTCAATATTTGCGGCTTCGAAGTCTGTTGTTGTCAATGCCCTTTGAATACCTCCCCAACGTGATGAAGGATCTTCAAGATCACCGTTTTCATCAAATCCGGCTGAATATCCTGGCTCACCTTCAGGAAGGTCATAATTATAAGGCCCCCGTTCGCTTGGCCAAAATGACAAGTCGAATGTGGGTATATTTCGAGGGGTTCCAGGCTGATAATCGCGGTTAGGGAATATTTCTTGCTCTAATATTTGACGCATTCTATGATCTTGCCTCACCTCGTCTGAAACCTGACCATCAGACAACCCACTCCCTGAATAAAACGCCGGGTCAATCGTATACCATGAAAGCGCAGCCCTGTTGTATCCATAAAGCAAACTGTCTTCAATTGCAGATTCTGGGAACAACTCGTTTTGAAGTTTTGGTGTTGAAGCAAGGAACCATCTTGAAACCGATCGGATATCAATCGTAGACTGACTTCCCTCAAAGTCGTCGATATATGCATTCCCTTCTTCACCAATGGCACGACTGTGGCCGGGGATGAGGTAGGCACCTTCCGCACTCACATCAAGCGTGGAGGTCGCAGTAGTCTCATAAAACGGAAGTTTATCTACAAGTTCTGTAAGAAATCTACTCTCTGTTTGCCATGAGAAATCAGCCCCCAGAATGGTGTTGTTCACGGGCTCATCTCCAATATTTACTTTCTGAGTAAGCGGGCGTTCACGCATATTCAAAAACGTAGCCCCTATTGTAAAATCATCACTTGCAACATAGTCGAACCTGGTCCCTACGAGTGTCTTGGTTTGAATGTTAAAGAGCGAATTACTTTCCAGGGAGACCCTTATGGTTTGGCCTGATTCCAGAAGACCATCATTAATAATTCTCACTCTACCTAAATTATAGTCCACAGTATAATCTCGGTTTTCAACCAGACGTACCCCACCCGCAGTCACCGTCACGGACCCCTCAGGAACATTCAGCGCATTCAGTGCGATTTCGGAACTGCTCTGCGATTGAAAGCGTCCTTTAATGTGGTAGCGATTCAAAGAAGGGATTTGCTGTGCTGCAGTCTTCGTGGAATCATAGAGGGGGTCAAAAACAAGCGTTTGAATGAGTGCCCCCGCCAAATTTGGGTCGCTTACCCTGGCCTCAATGACCTCGCGTAAATTGTCGCCAAAGGGCTCTACGGAAGGGAAGAAAATTCTACCGTTTTGACTGTTAATGGTCCCTCCTTGTGTCGCGGCATTGTCAATATAATCGAACACACCATCCGGGTTTGGCATCGTGTTGATATCCATTCTATCTAAACCCAAAAGCTGTAGCAAGAGTGTTCCATCCAGTGGATCACGCGGAATATAATTGAGATCTACCCCTGTAGAAGGATCATTGTACCAAATATCTAATCTGAATTCTTCCTGACTGACACCGAACGCTTTCATAGAATATACGTTCTTCATCATCCCTTCCCAAAGAGGTGATGGATCACCATTGCTTAGCTCAAGTTGGGTAATGCTCGATTTGAGCATTTTCAAGACCAGCGCACCCATGGCTTCATCCGAACCTGAACCTGTCGTATAACCATCTTGTGAGAGCGTTCCGACCTGATATGTTTCTCCATTCAGGGTGTATTCATAGGCTACAGCGAGGACTTCAGCATTATTGAGGGATTGTCTCAAAGAGATAAATCCAAGTTTCGAATTGAATGAGAATTCCGAACTCGACAGCTTCCGCGCATTGCCCACCCTCTCGTAGTGAACCCCTTGTTCAAAGCCCATATTCATCGCAACAATGGCCGCATTTGCACCTGTATAGCCCATGACCTCATCATTGCTTACCAGGTCATCGAACAGATCGTTGTTTGCATTGTTTGCTGCACGATTAGATGTCGGAAAAGTCTCCGAACCATCAGACAATTGCTTGACAGGCAAGTTAGAAGACATATAATCCGGATGTTCACCCAGGTCAGTAACAGCTATAATGTTTCTAACGTCCTGCGTATTCGCCTGTGTATTCACAACCCACACCTCGATTCTATTAATCGCCGCACCCGAATTTGGAACAGGCAAAGACCGCATCGCATCGTCGTACTGATTTCTGAAATACTGAGAAAGGAAATAGTGACGGTTCGCTTCGTAATCATCTGCGCGAATATTAAAATCTTGTGTTTGTGCACCGCCCTCAACTTCGATATCCTTACGTTCACCCTTCTGTTGAGATAGGACTGTGGAATTGTAAAGCTTTCCCCACTGCGTCTCGAGCTTGACCCCGAAGAGACTTTGAGAACCCGCAATGAGCGTTCCTTGGAGCGGAAGCGAAATATTTCCCGCTTCAATGTTCTTGAGTATATCGTCTTCTTCACCCTGAAAACCGATGTTCATTTGGTTTTCGAAATCAAACAGAGACTCTGTGTTATACTGTGTCCCAAGCTCAATTTTATCCCCGATTTTACCCGTAATATTTAATTGAATTCTTTGGTCAAAATCAAATGTGGTCACGCGTCTTTGACGTTCGGGAATTCTCGGATTTTCTGTATTCGAACTGTTGATACCAAACGTGAGTTCAGCGGTTCCTTGGGGAATGATTTCAATTTCATTCGTTCCGAAAAGCATTTCGAACAGTTCTGAATCTATTTCAAGTTTGGGTGCAAATCCACGAGACGCCTCATCATCTTCTTCTTGCAATTGATCCCAAAATTCTGATAAATTCCCCTGCATGTCATAATTCAGAAATTCATCCAAAGTAAACAAAGATGCAGGACGGAAGTCAAGTGTGTCACCGATGGTTTGTGCCACGATATACTGATCCGTAAGCGGGTCATAGGTGACGTCATAATTAAAGTTTGAGGGCCAATCAAGAGAGATGCCTCCAGGATATTCAACAGGGTTGAAGGTATCTTCTCCGCCATGTGGGAAAGGCAAATTAATCACAGAAGAGTCTGCTTCTTGTGCATAAAATGAGGCGCAAAACGTAGATGCCGCTAAGACAAAAAGAATCGCTGTGCCTTGTATTTTCACCTTATTCACGTGTTCGTTCTGCTATTCAGTTCAAGTTCAAAGCTCCTTTAACGCCTGCTTTATAAGGACCTCCAGGGTATAATCCCTCTCGGAATTTTCAAGTATTCGGCTGAGTGTTTTCTCGACCCGTGCCTTGTCAAATCCTAAAGTGGATAAAGCAAGTAACGCTTCATTCTTCAATGTATTGTGTTGAGAAGATATTTCTGATACATCATTTCCTCTGCCAGTTTCTGGTCCAACTTTATCTTGAAGGTCAATAATGATTCGTTGTGCTGTTTTTGCGCCTATTCCTTTCACCTTTTTCATGGTGTCTGAATCGCCTGAAGCGATCACCTCTGAAGTCTTTGCAGGATTCATGGCTGAGAGAATGAGTCTTGCCGTGTTTGCCCCGACGCCACTAACACCTATGAGTAAAAGAAACATTCTACGCTCCTCTTGGGTTGCAAAACCATAAAGCGTCATCGCATCTTCTCTAACCACCATATAGATATTTAGAAAAATACTTTCGTCATCTGTGAGTGCTTCATAGGTTGTGAGACTTATTGATACAAGATAACCCACCCCGCCACACTCTATCACGACATGCGTTGGGTGTTTCTCAATTAATCTTCCGTTTAAATGATAAATCATTCGTGAGATTTATTTTGTGCATCTACGACTGCAAGCCTTACCATATCTAAAATTTCCTTCACTGAAGATCCCATCTGCAAAATGTGCACTGATTTCTTCATGCCAAGAAGTACAGGACCTTGCGCTTCTATGCCACCCATTTCTTGCAAAAGTTTATATGAAATATTCCCTGCAGATAAGTTTGGGAAAATAAGGGTATTTACCTTGCGCTGGTGTAAAACGGAAAAGGGGAAACTCTCAGACAACAGGTCTTGGTTGATCGCATAATTGGCTTGAATCTCCCCGTCAACAATCAAATCGGGATAATCTCTGTGTAAAATCCGTGCTGCTTTAGACATCTTCTCCGCATCTTCTCCTCTGGAAGAACCGAAATTCGAATAACTTAAAAGTGCGATCCTAGGGACTAGTCTTAAGCGTCGAACAGCTTCTGCCATTAGGATTGTGATATCGACAATTTCTTCGACTGTGGGATTCACCGTAACTGTCGTATCCGCAAAAAACATAGGCCCTTGCTTTGTCTGCATTATATACATCCCAGCGACCTTATTCACGCCCTCAGCCTTACCTATCACTTGTAATGCAGGCCTAATCACGTTTGGATAATTCCTTGTAAGTCCGGAAACCAAAGCATCCGCTTCTCCGCTTTCAACCAGCATAGAGCCGAAGTAATTTCTTTTGCGCATTGTCCTTTCAGCTTCAATCGCTGTTAAACCTTGTCGCATTCTCTTCTCGTGAAGGAGGATTCCAAAGCGCGCTCGTCTTTCTGCTTCCTCTGGGCTTCTAGGATCAATAATAGTCGCTGAATGTAAAGCGAGATTGTTTTCCGTAATGAGACGCACTATTTTCTCCTTTGTTCCAATTAAAATGGGATGCGCTATCCCTTCCTGAACAGCTTGTTCAGCAGCTTTAAGAACTTTATAGTGTTCAGCTTCAGTAAAAACAACCCGTTTGGGATTCTTAGACGCGCGTTCACTAATTGATCTTGAAAAATTAGTGGCCTGGCCGAGTCGACTTAATAAAGTCCTTTCATATTCATCCCAATCAGAAATGGGTTCTTTTGCAACGCCCGAATCCATTGCCGCTTTTGCAACTGCAGGCGCTATGGCGGTCATTAATCTTGGATCAAGTGGTTTGGGAATAATCAACTCTCTTCCGAAAAAAAGGGATTGTTCTTTATATGCCACACTCACTTCGTCGGGAACCGTTTCTTTTGCAAGGTTTGCAATTGCTCTCACCGCAGCAAGTTTCATTGCGTCATTAATTGCTGTGGCTCTAACATCTAATGCCCCACGAAAAATAAAGGGAAATCCGAGAACATTGTTGACTTGATTTGGATGGTCACTTCTACCTGTAGCCATAATGATATCATCTCTGGCTTCTATTGCCTCTGTATATGATATTTCTGGATCAGGATTGGCGAGCGCGAAAACAATTGGGTTTTTCGCCATGCCTTTGATCATATTTCCATCCACCAATCCGCCCTTACTCAAACCGAGAAAAACATCCGCACCTTTCATGGCATCCGTTAAAGATTTGTATTGCCTTTTCGATGCAAAGACTTTTTTTCTCTCTCCCAAATCTTTTCTACCAGCATGGACATGTCCTGAACTGTCAAAAACGGCAATGTTTTCAAGAGACATCCCTAACTGCATATACAAGTCCAAACAAGACATTGCTGCAGCTCCTGCTCCGCTTACGACAATACGCGTGTCTTTGATATCCCTCGAAGTAAGCTCTAACGAATTCAACAAAGCCGCTGCCGAGATAATCGCCGTTCCATGTTGATCATCGTGCATGACAGGGATATCAAGCTCTTCTTTCAAACGCCTCTCTATCTCAAAAGCTTCAGGCGCTTTAATGTCCTCGAGGTTAATGCCTCCAAAAGTGGGCGCAATGGCTTTCACTGTGGCGACAAATAAATCAACATCTGTCGCATCCACTTCGATATCAAAAACATCGATATCTGCAAACACTTTAAAGAGCACACCCTTCCCTTCCATCACTGGTTTACCAGCCTCTGGCCCTATGTTTCCCAGACCCAGAACCGCTGTCCCATTGCTTATGACAGCCACCAAATTTCCCTTTGCTGTGTATTTGTATACATCCTCTGGGTTTTCTGAAATAGCAAGGCACGGATCTGCGACACCAGGGCTATATGCGAGGGATAAATCACGCTGAGAACTATATGGCTTTGTCGGAACAACCTCTATCTTTCCCTTCCTCCCCCTTGAATGATAATCAAGGGCCTCTTGTTTATTCGGCTCGTACATTTAGTCTGTTATCTAATGACTACGAAACGCTCAGTTTTTACAGCAAAACCATCTATTTCCAGAGTACAAAAGCACAACCCTTGGGTCAACTTATCTGAATGTATGGCAATCTTTCCTCGTGAAACCAAACCAGTTTCTCTCATAATCTCTTTTCCAGCCAAATCCCTAAATACAACATCTCCTACCTCACCTAAGCGAATGTCATACTCTAACCAGCCCATTCCTTCTAATGGATTTGGATAAACCGTGGCTATGGATGATGCACCGGGACGATTTTGGTTGTTTTCAATAGATGCAGATGCATCAATAACGTACGTTATCTGATGACACGAACCAGCCGCCACATCGTCAACAGGGTGAAAACAATATTCAATGGTGGTTGTTCCTAAAACATTATAGGGGTAATAATATGCAATAAATGTGCTCTCAGTGCCTCCCGCAGGAAGATTAACAAGAAGAGAAGGATTTTGAGATGATGCGTCTGTACCGTAGTTGTAACAAAGTGGTCCCCAACAAAACTTCTCGTAAGCACCTTCAACAGGAGCTTCAGGCAATGACTGAATGTACGGGTAGTTAAACGGAGACACTGTATCTATGAAGGTTCGCGTACACATCAATGTCATTTCTGAATTTGATTCATTCAAGACATCCCAATTCAAAGATATTTCACCAGAATGCAATTCATTAAGTGTGTCTAACGAAGCAAAAATCGTATCTGTAGGTGAGATAATTGTGAGTTGTGCCGATAAGGCTCCGACAAGTAAAAATGTCGAAGAGAGAACGAGGGTTTTGAGTTTGGTATAAAACATGGTTACGAAGGTAATACATCTGCTTTAGGGATAAAGCCGTTTCTTTGTTGTACCTATTAAATAATTAAACCATGCATTTTAACTTCCACAAAACATCTCACGCAGCGAAAAGCTTATTGATCGCAGGGGTTATGCTGTCAATCATAATGGGTGATTCATATGCACAGTCCATCCCTTCTGTGAGACTCAAAGACCTCACAGGGTCAACCATTGACACGGGAATGTTGGAAAATGAGGGCAACCCGATTGTCATTTGCTTTTGGGCAACATGGTGCAGCCCATGCAAAAGAGAATTAAATAACTATATGGATTATTACGCAGACTGGCAAGATGAAACTGGGGTTAAAATTGTCGCTGTAAGCATCGATGACAGCCGGTCGATCAATCGCGTTTCACCTTACGTGATGAGTTCAGGATGGGAATTCGACATTCTTTTAGATCCCGTAGGAGATTTTAAACGCGCCATGCAGGTTGTGAATGTACCCCATACCTTCTTGTACAATGGAGATGGTGAATTGGTTTGGTCTCACAACAATTACGCTGAAGGAGATGAGGAAGAATTATATGAAGAACTGCTTAAGTTGGCGAACTAATTATGAAACATTTTATCGCGTTTTTTACACTTGGGATTCTTGTGGGGGGGGGGCTGAAATCTCAAGAATCCAATCCTGGTGTGGTCTCTGGAAATATTTCTGTCCTATTCCAATCATACGAAGAGGATTCTCTAATTGGTGCGGTGGTGCCTCCTGGAAAATCAGGACTAAATGCATATTCAAATTTAATTTACACACAAGGGAACTTTTCGGCCGGGTTACGTTATGAATCCTATTTAAATAGTGTTCTCGGCTTCCCCGGAAGGTTTAAAGGGTCGGGAATTGGATACCGATATGCACGTTGGAGTGACAGAGAAGTTGGCGTTGATGTGACTGTGGGGAATTTTTACGAGACGTTCGGAGCAGGTTATCTTTTTAGATCCTACGAAGCGAGAGACTTGGGACTTGACAATGCGATGGATGGTGTGCGCCTTTTGCTTAACCCCATCGATGGAGTGGCTGTGAAAATGATCTATGGCAAACAAAGATTGGATTTTGACAGTGAGCTGATCAACGGTGATGGGATTGTGCGAGGCATTGATGCAGAAGTCAACATCAATGACCTCATCCCAGGATTGGAAGATGCCAAGCTGAGAATTACCCCTTCTTATTCCTTTGTAAGTCGATTTCAGGAGGGCGGAAACATTGTCAAGGACACGCTTATTCTTGAGCTCCCAAAAAATGTCGCTGGTTGGGAATATGGAGCAACTGTTCATTATGGCATGTGGAAAGGAGGCGTTCATTTGACCAAGAAGATCAATGACCCTTCAGCTGACAACGGATACATCTACAAAGACGGTGAAGCACTGATGGGTTATCTCACAGGAAACATCAAAGACTTTTCGTTTCTACTGCAGAGATCAATCACGGACAACATGAGTTTTCGTTCTGACAGAGACCTGCTGCTTTTTGACACGCCAATTAACAACATCCCTTCAATTACAAAAAACCACACCTACAATTTGGCGGCGACATTGTATCCTTACGCAACCGTGATTAATGGTGAGTCTAGCTTCAGAGGGGAATTGTATTACAACCTTAAAAGAGGATCAAAACTGGGCGGAAAGTACGGCACGAAAATGAATCTTGTGTTCTCGACCTCATATAGCCTAGACACGACAAACTTAAGCGGAGTAGAAGGGATTGTAAATGGTTACCAAAGAAACAGCTGGGGATTTGGAGATTCTCTGAATGTTCAAGATATAAGCTTCGAAATTGAACGAAAGTTTTCCAAAAATTTCAAGGCAAAGGCGATGTATATGAATCTCCAATTTAACACCCTTGCGACACCCGTAACTACAGATTTTAAGGGGATTGTTTTTGCGGATATTTTCGTGTTAGAAACGCAAATAAAAACAGCAAAACGTCAAAGTTTGCGAACGGAATTTCAGGCTTTATTTACAGAACAGGATAAAGGAGATTGGGCCACAGCTGTTGTCGAGTATACCTGGAGTCCCCATTGGTTTGCCAGTATCATCGACCAATACAACTTCGGAAATCCAGACGAAGCAAAACGCGTCCACTACCTCTATGGTTCCGCAGGGTATATTAATGGCCCACACCGATTGAGTATCGGATATGGAAAACGACGAGAAGGTATCTTTTGTGTGGGAGGGGTATGTCGCGCTGTTCCTGCATCAAGTGGTTTAGAAGTAACCTTTACATCTAGTTTTTAAATGAATAATCTTTTTAAAAGGATGAAAAATAGATATCTCAGCAGTTTTTCTTTAAATTAGCTGAACCAAATTTGATTGAAGTATTCCACTTAATAGAATAATTATTAAGAAATAAACCTCTAAACCTAAATAATATGAAGCACATATACATGCTTTTCGCAGTTCTTGCAATTTCTACAACTGCTCTCGCGCAACTTCCTTCTGGAAGCATCGCACCTGATTTCACCGCCACTGATATCAACGGTACCGAGTGGAACTTATACGACCTTCTTGATGAAGGAAACACTGTTATACTCGACTTCTCTGCAACATGGTGCGGTCCTTGTTGGAATTACGCTCTTGGTGGTACTTTAGAAGATATGTACTCAACATTTGGGCCAGAAGGCACAGGAGACTTATATGTTTTCTACCTAGAATCTGATGATTCAACAACTGCTGCAGACCTGAATGGAACTGGGACTGCTACCACTGGAGATTGGGTGTCTATCACCAATTTCCCAATTATTGACAACGCATCAAATATTTTTGACAGCTACAGTAATACATACTACCCTACTATCTACACTGTTTGTCCTGATGGGACAGAGAACGCAACGACAGGTGAAATGGAATATTCACTGGTGGAGTCAGGTCAAACTACTTTTGAAGGGCACGTCGCAGCTGCATTTCAGAATTGCGCTAACTCAATTACTGGTGCTGCACCATTAATGACTTACAATGGTGAGACTTCTTCATGTGGAGGAGGCGAGTGGATGGCTTCAACAGCTGTTTCTAACCTTGGATCAGATGATGTCACTGAGATGGTATTTGCTGTTG
>CAJQPF010000092.1 GCA_905480095.1 uncultured Flavobacteriales bacterium | reverse complement strand
TACCTTAGAATCGTGAATAATATTGTGAATTCTGATGTGATGCCTCTTGCAGAGCGGATGCGCCCAAAAACATTGGATCATTATTTGGGACAAACTCATTTGGTGGGTCCAGACGCTGTGCTGAGAAAAGCTGCGGATGGTGGCACTTTGCCTTCAATGATTCTTTGGGGACCTCCAGGGGTAGGTAAGACGACTCTGGCTCGGATTTTGGCGGACAAGGTTGGATTGCCATTTCATCAGCTTTCGGCCATCAACAGTGGCGTTAAGGAGGTGAGAGAAGTGATAGCGCGTGCAAAAAGTGGTGGAATGTTCGCCGGTAAATCGATTCTCTTTATTGATGAAATTCATCGGTTCTCAAAATCACAGCAGGATAGTTTGTTGGGAGCTGTAGAGCAAGGTTGGGTTACATTAATTGGTGCCACGACTGAAAATCCATCTTTTGAGGTGATCCCTGCTTTGCGTTCTCGCTGTCAGATTTATATTCTTGAGCACTTGAGTTTAGAAGAACTGGAGTCCTTAATTGAGCAAGCGATCAAAGAGGATGTGCTCTTAAGTTCTCGAGATATTATTATTGAAGAGAAAGAAGCATTGATGAGAGCAAGTGGAGGTGATGCGCGAAGATTGTTAAATGTCCTTGAAATGGTCGTTCAAAGTATGCCTTCGGGTGCCGTTCAAGTCACGAATGAAGTTGTGAAAGATCTCATAGGCTCAACAGCTGCAGGATATGACAAAGGCGGTGAGGCGCATTACGATATTATAAGTGCCTTTATAAAAAGCATACGAGCAAGTGATCCAAATGCCGCTGTTTATTATCTCGCAAGAATGATTGAAGGGGGCGAAGATGCGAAGTTCATTGCACGCAGACTTCTCATAAGCGCTTCGGAAGACATCGGGAATGCAAACCCTACTGCGCTTGTGTTGGCGACTTCAACTTTCCAAGCCGTAGAGAGAATCGGGATGCCTGAGTCACGTATTTTACTTTCTCAATGTGTCGTTTATCTCGCTTCGAGTCCCAAAAGCAATGCTTCATACATGGCAATCAAAGATGCGCAAGCGCTGGTGCAGGAAACGGGCGACATGCCTGTGCCTCTTCATCTTAGAAATGCACCTACCGCACTCATGTCTAAGCTGGGTTATGGAGATGGCTATGCGTACGACCATGATGCGCCTTCAGGATTTAGTGAACAAGAGTGTATGCCTTTGGGATTGGAGGGCAAGCAGCTTTACAATCCAGGGGACAATCCGCGAGAAAAGTCAATGAGAGTATACCTGAAGTCACTATGGAAGAACAAGTATGGGTTTTAGTCTGTATATAGAAGTTCGCCCGCACGATAATGTTCGGTTTTCGTCATCTTTCCTTCTTCACTGTAATAGTATATAGGGCCATTGAGTTTGCCCTCAACGTATTCTCCCTCGCTTGAGACTTGCGTGCCTGCGAGGACTTGGCGTTGAAGCATTTCGCCAGTTTCAGGATCTGTAAAGTTTTCAATCACATATCCTCCAAGATCATACCAAATCCTGAAAGGGCCATCCTTCAGTTTATTTCTGTATGTGTATTCTTCTTTAGAACGACCATCTGCGAAAGCCTCTTCAAAAGATCCATTTACCCTGATTTCTTTCACTCTATTTCCGTATGAGTAATGTGTTATTTGTTCTAGTACACCGTCTTCTTGATATGTTTTCCAAATCAAATTCTCCTTTCCGTCAATATAATTCCCTTCAATTTTTGGGATTCCACTAATATAAAACACTTGGAAATCCCCTTCTAACTCATCAGCGACATAGTTGATTCTTTGGCGAACTGTTCCAGTGTCGTAATACGTGGTTTTCAATCCATCGAGTTTGCCATTTACATAACCACCTTCTTCTACCAAACTTCCCTTTTTTGTTTTTATCCAGTAGGAACCATTCAGGATCCCTGCAGAGTAGCTTTCTTGTTTGATCTGTTTGGATCCCTCATCATAAAACCCCCAACTGCCATCTTTCACGGGTGTCTCTTGGTCATCGACTGTGATATAGAATCCCGAAGATTGTACAGATGAATTTGTGCGATAGTGTATCGCTGAGATCTTGTCTGTCAAATTAGAGGCGGAGGGGTGTTCAATTTTTGACATTAGTTCTCCGGTTTCGAAGAAATATAGGAACTGCCCTTCGGGCTGGCCATTGTTGAACGCACCCACATAATACAGTGCCCCATCTGCATAGACTCTTATCCAGACCCCGTGCTTTTCCCCAGCATTGTCATAGAGGTTATAATCTATTCCAGCCTCACCAGCGGGCTTTGATGCTATTGCTTTAGGAAGTGATTGAGTCAGCGCGGTGGTACAAACAAAGCCGAGTGAAAGTGTGATAATTAATGTTTTAAGTTTCATGTCTCTTTATAACTACAACGAAAGTAGGGACTCTTTTCTTTTTTCCGTAGTCCATCCGGCTGTACTTTTGCACTCCGAACTAAAATAACTTCTTATGAAAGTAACTGTAGTAGGTGCCGGAAATGTAGGTGCCACTTGTGCAAATGTTCTCGCAACACGTGAGGTATGCAATGAAGTAGTCTTATTAGATATTAAAGAAGGTTTTGCTGAAGGCAAAGCACTCGATATCTGGGAAACTTCTCCGATAAACCTTTACGACACCCGTACTGTGGGGTCAACAAATGACTACACAAAGACCGCAGGGTCTGACGTCGTTGTGATTACATCAGGACTTCCTCGCAAGCCAGGCATGAGCCGTGACGATTTAATTGCAACAAATGCTGGCATCGTGAAATCTGTCACTGCACAGATCATGGTCCATAGCCCAGACGCTATTCTTGTGATCGTTTCTAATCCGTTAGATGTGATGACTTATTGTGCGTATCTCACAGCTGGCGTAGATTCTACCAAAGTAATCGGAATGGCTGGTATTCTTGATACTGCACGTTACCGTTCTTTTCTAGCAGAAGAACTCAACGTGAGTCCAAAGGATATTCAAGCTGTACTTATGGGTGGTCATGGAGATACAATGGTACCGCTTCCACGTTACACAACTGTAGGAGGGATTCCAGTCACTGAAATGATTGCTGATGATAAGTTAGAGGCCATTGTAAATCGCACAAAGAAAGGGGGAGGTGAGATTGTCAATCTTCTTGGTACATCAGCCTGGTATGCACCAGGTGCTGCAGCAGCTCAGATGGTTGAGGCAATTGTTAAAGACCAAAGACGTGTATTTCCAGCATGCGTTTGGATGCAAGGAGAGTACGGCATTTCAGATATGTATTTAGGTGTCCCAGTGATTCTCGGAAAAAATGGCGTAGAGAAAGTGATAGAGCTGGATCTTAACGAAGGTGAAAAAGCGATGCTTGCGGATAGCGAGAAAGCAGTCCGTGAAGTCAAGGCCATCCTCGATGGGATGAATGCCTAGACGCTTTGCTTTCATTGCTAGTCCAGTTTAACCCAACGAAGAGGAGGTCCCAAATGGTCTCCTTTTTTCGTGCCAGAAAGTTCTACTAACGCGACAATATACACGCCACCTGGCCAATTGTTGGTTGAAATCGACCCCCTCAATATCCCCGCGTTGGGAGAAAGTGTTGGAGACTGATAAATTGTTTGACCAAGTTCATTTCGGACGTCAATGGCTGCATGAGATTGCGATGTCAATAGGCTTATCGATGAGGTGAATTCCCAATTCAGGATGTCTTTTCCCGGATTGGGGAACACATTCAGACTCGGCGTTGCATCAGTTGTATTGATGTTTGTGACATGGGTGGTGGAAGAGTCTGAAGAGATGTAGCATTTCACGCCCCCATTTTGAATCCCAAGGAGACAGTCAACGACAGAATCGCCGTTGAGGTCTGCAAAAGCTGCACCTGCTCTGAATCCTGCCCCTCCAGTTCCATTTGCAATAACTTCTGCGTTCAATTCTTCAAGTGCGAGTTCATAATTAGTGTTGACCAAACCAAACGACTGAACAGTCCCCGTTTCGTTTGCCACTAAGACATGAATCCCTATCGTATCTGCATAAAGCGCAGGTGTGCTATAGCCATTGATTCCTAGGGTGTTTGTGACGTGTATGTCACCCCAATTTTCTCCAAAGGCAACGCTTTCTACTTTACACCACGAATGGTTCAGGATGTCGCCACAATTGAGGAAGAGCGTTAACGTCCCGTTTTTCTCACCGACGATGAGGTCAAGTAAATTATCTGCATCAATGTCAATAAGTTGAGGTGCTGCGAATTGGCCTACGTCTATCACTTCTTGTTCACTGTCTGAAATGGACAATTCGGAAACCACAAATTCAGGCCAGTTTCCTTCTCCGGCATTGTTTTCAAATCGGTGCAGTCTCCCCAATTCATCACCCACGATTAAGTCGACATCACCATCTCCGTCAAGATCACCCAATGCTGGGAAAACACTTTCGATACCGTATGTTGAGATGTCTACTGTGTCTTGCCATTGGTGACTGAATACGGGAGATGAAAGTGTGCCTGTATTTTTAAAGAGCAAGATGGATGTGGGGGTGTTATCGACACCTTGGTATTGTTCTTTATTTGCTAGAACCAGGTCAAGAAGACCGTCTGAATCGAGATCGATTAAAACGGGATATGAACCACGGCCGAGATCGATCATGCCTTCTTGGATGAAGTCATTTTGTATATATTCCCAAGAAGGAGATGAATCGTCTCCCGTATTCTTTAAGTAATGAACACTGGCATCATCGTCGGTTTCTAAGTAAGTGTTCGGGCTGAAAAGCAAATCTCGTACCCCATCTTGGTCAATGTCAATATGATATGAGGCTGGGAATCGTTGGCAACTTAGTGCTTCTGTTCCGCCCGTGAGTAGGGGGAAAGATTGGTCTATAAAGATGGCTGAGTCCTGCCCATCGACGGCATCTTCCATGAGTATCGCCAAGGAAAGCGGAAACGTAACATCCCCGATGATAAGGTCAAGAGGACCTGAATTATCCAATTGTAAACTTGTAATTGATCCTCCGGCATGCATTTCGTGCCTGGGGTCTGCGACATTGAAGGCACAGTCAAAATCATCTCCAATAAAAAGCGCATTGTTTTCTGAAGCTTCAGCGAGCATGCCATAACATCTATTTGTGCATGTCAATTCTAATCCACACTCTGTATTTCCAAAAAAACGATACAGTGTGCTTGAGTTTTCTGTAAAGGATATGATGTCAAGATCACCATCTCCATCGTGATCGAGAATGGCGGGGAGATCTATGCCCAAGCAAACGACTGGTAACGTGTCAGCTCCTTGTCCCAAATCGTATGAAGCCATGAGAGGAGTCGCCACGGGTTCGAATTGAGGATTGTTGGGGTCTTCTGTTAAATTTCGATACACGTAAATCCCGTTCTGGTAGCTTGTGAAAATATCAGGACGCCCATCACAATCATAGTCACGTAGTAGGCACCAGTCAACGATTTCAGGCCATCCCTGTACCCACTCAGGTCGGTATTTCCATCCATTTCCTGTTCTTTCAAATGCAAGAAGTCTTGCCCCATCTCTGTCAAATGCGAAAAGGTCTTCATCTTCATCAAAATCAAAGTCTATCGGCGACCATTGAGGTGCAGTTAATCCCCCCACCCACGGATTTTGTAGTGTATCTCCATCTATAACTACTGGGATGACGCCTTGTTCGAAATCATGTGACCACTGCGCTGAAATCTCAGCAACAAATATGAGGCTTGCCATAAGGAGGGTGTGTGCAAGACCAATTGATTGTAGATATTTTCATTGATTCAACGTTTTCTTCCCATAAGCAGAATCAAGACCAAATAAGACCATGCCAGTGAGAATATAGTTTTTAATATAAGTAGTATTAAGTTTTAAAAGTATTACACATGAAGTATTACACATGATTTGCCTAGTGTGTGACAATGATTTCTAACAAAGTTAAGGGGCAGGCTGTCACTATCTATTTGGTAAGTTTTGGATAGAAAATGAGATCATCCATCCCTATAATGCTGCCTAAATTGGTGTTAATGCTTCCTGATCTAACGTGTGCACCATTAAAGTGAATGCCATTTTTATTCGTTAGTGCGAAACTTTCTCCAGCATGAACTGTCAATTCTGTGTTGGCAGTAAATTCTTTATAGTCATAGGCCATGTCAACAACATGATAGCTGATAAACGCATTTAAGAGTGCTTCATTTTCTGGACGGAGAAGCACTTTGTATTCAGGGAAGATGTCAAATGCTTTGTCCACAGGCGCTAAGACTGTCACATTTTGGCTATGGATGTGTTTTGAAATGGCAGACTTGCGCATGAGCTTAGTAAAGATGGGGTATTCGTCTGAAGTCGTGAGGTATTTATACACACTGCTCATGTTCTTCTCTTTCACATGAGCCGTGCTGTTCTTTTCCTCCTGACGTCTTTTTAAGAGGTGCATCCCTCTCTTTTCAGTTTCAGTTAAATTCTTCAGTCCTTCTGGTATTTCCTTTTTATCAGAGCTGGGTAAAGGAGTGTCTGCATCTTTTGAATTTATTGAACTGCATGAAGACAATATGCATGCGCAAATTGATAGGGTAGTCATAATTCTTGTCATTTTGTAAATATAATTCTATTCGAATGAGGTCGTGAATAGGTTGTGAACAAAATTGTGAGTTTGAAGTCTCAACTTACATACCTTTGTGAGAGGAATCTCAATGATTAATTCCTCAACAACATGAAGCACATTGGCAATACCCCGTTTAGGGCCTCGCTAGAAGCTATTGGATTAGAAGGTGTGGCTGGTGCCCACTGGAATCTGCCCCCCTCGAAACTTATTTTGCAAACCTTACTTCGTGGTGAAGGCGTCCTTGCCGATTCCGGAGCCCTGTCAATTACTACAGGGAAGTTCACAGGCCGTTCTCCTAAGGACAGGTTTATAGTGGATGATAGCAAAACCAATTGCAGGGTCGATTGGGGTGAGATCAACCAAAAGATGACACCATCACATTTCGGAACATTGTTATCAGATGTTCAGGAATACATGAATGGCAAAAACGTTTACGTAAGAGATGCTGCTGTAGGTGCAGATCCTGCGACGCGCATAAATGTGCGTGTCGTCACCGAGAAGTCGTGGTCAAATCTATTTGTTCACAACATGTTCTTGCGCTTGGATGCAGAACAGGTTTGGCTTGCGGATCCTGCATGGCACATCATCTGCGCTCCTGGTTACCAAGCGGATCCAGAACGTCATGGATGTAGACAGGGCAATGTGAGTGCGATCGACTTTTCACGTAAAATCATTGTTGTTGCTGGCAGTGGCTATACTGGTGAAATCAAGAAAGGAATGTTCTCTGTGATGAATTTTGAATTGCCAGAATTACACAATGTCTTGCCGATGCACTGCTCTTCAAACGTAAGTTCTGAGGGCGACGTCGCGGTTTTCTTTGGTCTAAGTGGAACAGGAAAAACGACTTTGAGTTCAGATCCCAATCGCAACCTCATTGGAGATGATGAGCACGGATGGTCTGATGATGGTGTCTTTAATATGGAGGGAGGTTGCTATGCAAAAACCATAGATCTGAGCGCTGAGGGCGAACCACAAATTTTCAATTCAATAAAATACGGTGCGCTGTTAGAGAACATCGGTTTTGAAGACGACGGAGTGACACCCAATTACAAGGATGACTCAATCACCCCAAATACACGTGTTTCTTATCCAGTAGATTTTATTCCTGGCGCTGTAGAAAACGGCATGGGGGGGCATCCAACGGATATTTTCTTTTTGACTTGTGATTCTTTTGGCGTTTTGCCTCCCATCAGTAAGTTAGATTCAAACCAAGCGATGTTCCATTTTATAAGTGGATACACAGCCAAGGTGGCAGGTACGGAGGCAGGAGTGGAGGAGCCGCAAACAACTTTTTCAGCTTGTTTCGGAGCGCCTTTCCTTCCACTCGCCCCTACCGATTATGCGCAGATGTTAGGTGAACGTATTGAGCGTCACGGTGCCAGAATGTGGCTTGTGAATACGGGCTGGACTGGCGGAGGATATGGCGTGGGATCAAGAATGAAGCTTTCGCATACCCGTGCGATGATCACAGCTGCGCTTAAGGGTGATTTACACGATGTTGAGATGCGCACAGATGAGGTGTTTGGTTTAAATGTACCTACTTCTTGTCCTGGGGTTCCCGATGAATTGTTAACGCCTCGTGAGACTTGGGCTGATCAAAATGAATTCGACAGGGTAGCGAATCATTTGGCGAAAAGCTTTGTGGATAATTTTGCGCAATTTGACGATACTGCCACTGACGCGATGCGTTCTGGAGGTCCTCAAGTCGCTGTGAAAAGTTAAATTAAGTTTCATTCATGCGCTCGCTTTATGTGCCACACCTAAAAGAGGGCCTTTTCAATCTTTCTGAGGACGAATCGCGTCATGTGGTAAAGGTGTTACGCGCCAAGGTTGGGTATTCTTATACTTTGATGGACGGAAAGGGTGGGTCTGCTGAGGGCGAGATTATTGAGATCACGAAAAATTCATGTTTGCTTAAAGTGGGAGAGGTCTCAGTAGAAGACAGACCGTTGTTTGGTTTGACGATGATTGTAGCCCCCACTAAAAGAACAGAACGTTTTGAATGGTTTCTGGAGAAAGCAACCGAGATAGGAGTCGATAGAATCTATCCGGTTTTTACATCAAGATCTGAGTGTAAAGTCGAGAAATTTGAAAGGTGGAATAAGATTCTTATTTCAGCCATGAAGCAAAGCAAGCGGAAATGGCTGCCTGAACTCATGCCTACTGAAGATCTAGAGAAGACGGTCACGCATGTCAGAAGAGATGTTTCCTGTGATTTTTTTATTGCGCATTGCATGGATGGGATTGAAGGACATGAAAAGATACATCTGCTCAATGCCCTCCCAAAAGGTCAATCCGCTGTGATCGCTATAGGCCCTGAAGGCGACTTTACAATCGAGGAAGTCACAATGATGATGTCACACGAAGGTTCGGAGATCACGCTTGGAGATATGCGCCTAAGAACAGAAACAGCTGCACTGACTGCTGTCACTTTTTACAATGCAGTCCAAGTAAAAGGTTAGCTTTCGAAAGGTTAGCTTTCTTCAGGCAAAGGGACCTTGCGGAATCGCTCTCCAGTGTGTCACATCGTGATAATAGTGATTGCTATTCCCTTCTCCAGACCAAAAATGCAGTCCATGTTTATTTTTCTTTTCCTGATTGTCAGCGAAGAAGTTTTTGCGGAAATGAAGGATGACCACTTCTCTCATGGCATAATCCAATTGCATGCCAGGTAAGAAGACTTTGTTGTTTGGTATAAAAGCGAGAATCCTTTGGTTGTCCTGGGGGAGCTCCTTTTCGATGTCGATCCAACCACTCATTTCCCGATAAATTTAGGTGCTCTTTTTTCTAAAAATGAAGCGACTCCTTCTGCGTAATCTTCGGATTCAGCAGCTCGGAACTGGTAATCTAGTTCTAAAGCCAATTGCTCATCTAAATCTGAATTCATGCCTTTGTGAAATGCCGCTTTTGTAAGTCCCAAAGCATAAGTGGGCATTTTCGCTAACCTTGTCGCTGTCGCTTCAATCTCTGTGAGGAACGCCTCTTCACTGATAGCTTTATATATTAAGCCCATATTCATGGCGTCCTGCGCAGTGAGTTTATCACCGAAGAATGCGAGTGCTTTTGCCCTTTGCATGCCTACCAAACGAGGCAGCCACCAGGTACCCCCACTGTCAGGAATAAGTCCAATTTTAGAAAACGCCTGAATGAATGAAGCTTTTTCACTTGCAATCGTGAGGTCGCACGCAAGCGCAATATTTGCGCCAGCTCCAGCAGCTACTCCATTTACCGCTGCTAAAATTGGTTTTTTCATTGCGCAAATCCGTCGAATACTCGCATTGTATGTTTCTTCAACAATGACCTTAAAGTTGGGCGCATCTGGTGCGGTCACTTCTTTTAAGTCTTGCCCCGCACAAAATGCACGTCCCTCACCCGTAATCACAATACATCTCACTGAATCATCTGTAGCGGCCTTGTCAAGCTCTTCTTGGAAAGCGCGTCCCATGACTCTGTCAAAGCTATTGAATGCTTGAGGTCTGTTAAGGGTAATGTACCTCACAGAACCTTTATTGTTTGTTTGGATGGATTCAGACATATCGCAAAGTTAAGCATGAAAAAGCCCGACGAGTTGACGATCGTCGGGCTTATTATTTAAGATATAAACGCTTAGGATTTAATTCTGAATAACTATTCTTGAATTTCCAGAACCTTCGTTTGTGCGAATCACAAGCACATATGTTCCATTCTCTAAGCCTTGTATGTCGAGCGCAATATTTCCTGAGTGCGTTAATCTCTCACGATTGAAAACCAATCTTCCCTGCATGTCATAGATGTCTATGCTTGCATTGTGGCTGTGTTGTGAAAGCGTCACATTTAACGCCCCATTCGTCGGGTTGGGATAAACGCCAAAAGCAAGTTGATTCGGATTGTTCACCTCATCAATAATGACAGAAACAACAAGTGAATCCACACATCCCAATTCATCAGTGACCGTTATCATATAATCTCCAGAATCCATTGTTCCGAAAACAAGTGCCTGAGCAAAGGGTAAGATTGTGCTGTCCGCCAGGGACATCCATTCGATTGTGTTGATGTCGAATGAACCTTCAGCTGAAACTAGTATCGTGGCCCCAAGTGAGTCAAATAAAATGCTGTCTAAAGCAAGCTCAAGGTCACACACCAAGCAAGGTGGTAGGGGAGTAGGGTTAAGTTCAATTGGCGCCCCAGAAACAAGTTCTTTACCCGCTAACCCTGGGTAATCTGCAGGATATCTGGAGGCTCTAAATGTCAAATTCTGAGTTGGCAAAAGGACTGTGCCTTGATTCACAGGGGAACTCACGCCAGACGTATTTAACAAGGGTGTTTTATAATGCCAAACGAGATCTCCATCTTGAGTGTACTCTCGAGTGTCCCCAGGTCTTCCCGAACAAATGAGGCTATTTCCATTTTCTAAACGTTGGAAAGAAGAAACGATGTTAGAGTATATTGTGTTAGGATTAGGTGATTCAAATGTCCATTCGAAATCAGTTGGGAGGTATGTTCCTGTCACACTGTTAACGATGTATTCATTCTCATATTCGTCATAAATCGGCAAAAGTGTGTGAACAGTGCTATACTCACCGCTGTCGCCTTGCACTCTATTGTTGAAAACACCTACTTTTCCGTAATCAGTACTGTTGGTGCTTAAAGCAAGATCTAGCCAGTGGGTATGATGTTGGTACCCCAACTTCATGTCTGAACTGTCACCTCTGTCGTAAGCCATGGGATTGCCCCAGCGCCATTTCAGTTCACCAGGTGTTGTATTTCCGTAATCAACCACCCATATCTCATTAAATGTTGGAACGCTCAACATAATGTGTTGACTAAACTCATCAAAATCAATGGCATTAATATGCAACCAGTCAGCAACAGCATTTGATACAGAACCAAAATTAATGTCGATTTTATCGATGTTATCTGCAATGACCCCATAGTTCTCCTTGGTGGCGTCGAAATCCTGTACCAAGTGATCCCAAACAGCCCATTCCCAGACAACTTCTCCCAATCCATCATCACCTGGCGCGATTACCCAAACAACTTCTGACCACATACCTGCACCTGTTAAGTTTTCAGGATTACGTCCAGCTTCGATGCACTCTAGAGAGTCTCGCTGTTCCCAAGCAGTGACAAGAACGTTGCCATTTGCCATTGGTTGAATGTCGTGATGCAATCGGTACTCGGCATCATTGCGAGTGAATGACCAAATAGGCTCGTTGTCCCACGTTCTGCGTTCAATTGTAGCTCCACCTCCACCGGCCCAAATGGCATCATTTTGAAAACTAGCTGGACGGTAAGTTATCATCACATCACTATTTTCAAGAATGTAAATGACATTTGCTGGTCTAAGAGAATCAGCATTCTCCCATTTGTGAACGACATTTCCACACATATCTAAGAGGAAGGCATCAGGTTGATTGTGGGGGTAAATTAAGTTGTATCCCCCATCTGTTGCTGCCTCGTCGTAGACGATTGTGCCTACTGTATTTTCTTGAGCAATGCTGAAGTTAATGAACATTAGAAGGATAAGTCCAATTGTATAATTCAGTTTCATGAGATTGTGTATTCTATAACTTTATAATTCTTTTTGAGAAAGAATCGTCTACAAACTTAGGTGAGAATTCAAGAATGTAAAAACCAGCATTAAGTTTCTTCCCCATTTTAACAATTTCCCCACACTTGGCTTCTCCCATTTCTAGCATTACGCCGCTGGTTGAGTAAATAATCCATGTTCCTTTTTCTTTGAAGTCTACTGCCATAAAATCTTTAAAGGGGTTTGGGTATGCTTCCCATGAAGAACGTTCCACGTCAATGATTTCACTGTCACACCCTGTCAGCCAGCTGTTGGCTTCAAGGACGTCCCCAGGCGTCATGTCTTTCCCTATAAACCCTGGGTAATCGGATGCATATCTGGGGAATCTGAATATGCCATTGTTGCCAGGGTCATTCCCTTGAGTGGTTGCCCCGAAAACCGTGATGGGGTTGACATATCTGAACACGATTTCTTCTTCAGAATTAATCTCAAATGCGATACCGTTTTGACCATTTGCAATGAGTGTATTTCCATTGGGTTGTCTCTCTGCACCAGAAACATTCGAGGAATAAAATGTCTCATCTAATGTCTCAGGATACCTCCAGGAATAGGTTGCAGGACCAAATGGCAGTGCACCATCAATGGGATATGTTCCGTTTGCCATTTCAGGGAGTGTGATTTCTTCTACAGATGAAGCCTCTATACCTGGCCTGTTGCGCCCGTTGTTATATACCAACACATTGCCCCCTCCAGGGTGGTCTTCATCTATCCAGTGTGCATTGTGCTGAAAAAACAGTGTGCGATCTTCAATTGTGCCCCTTTCGTAGACCATGGGATTTCCGTATCTCCACAAAAGATCCCCTGCTGGCCCCATTGATTCTTCTGTTGTTGTTGAATGATCGACAATGAAGATTTCGTTAAATTTTCCTACGCTTATGATGATTTGATCTAATGATTCATTGTATGCAATAGAATTTGAATGCATCCAATCTGGATTTAAACCATTTGCCCCATTGTTCGCTGTGTAATTGATGTTGATACGTCTAGGCGCATTTGCAATTTCAGCATAATTTGGAAGAGAGGCATCGGTGTCTTGAACCAAATGATGCCATGCGCACCACTGCCACACAACTTCTCCTCCAAAACTTCCAATAGGTTGGATTTCTGTTATTTGAGTACACCACACATCGTTTTCGGTGGCATTGGGCGTTTTACCCATGTCCAATGCTTCCTGGTAGGAATGCCTTTCCCACCCTAAGATTAACAGATTTCCATTTGGCATCCATTCAATATCGTGATGCTGGTGCTGTAATGTGTCAGCCCAGTTCATGGACCAAATCAATTCACCTTCCCAGTTGAATCTTTCAACCCTTCCTCCTGTGCCGCCTCCTGAAAAAGGAGGGGTTGCAGATGAGCTTAGTTGTGCAGTTCTTAACAAACTTCCGTCCTCAAGAATGTATGCAGAGAGACCGGTGCGGTATTCACTCTCCCATTGATTGATCACTTGACCACAATTGTCAACCAAGTAAGTGTAGTCGGAGCTATTTGGTGCCAGCAAGTTATAGCCCTCAAAGGCCTCGCTGTTGTTAAGGAATGTGCCCACAGTCTGAGTTTGGGAATGAAGATTAGATGCCATTAAGCAGATGACTGACGCACAGATAAGTACCGTCTTGTTCGTTGACATTTTATTTCTTCCAAACATGATCCTTCTTATTCTGAGATATAAAAGAAACTTCAGCGGCCCAAGCATTACAGCGCTTCAATTCATCAATACTCATTCCTAGTGTCTTGTGAGCGATGTGGTATTCATCCATGAGCGTGATGCCCATCACTCCTGGATCGTCACTATTTACTGTGGTCTTAATGCCTAAGTCCATCAATTGTTTAAGAGGATGTGAGGCTAAGTCAGGTACAGCTTGGGTTAACCAGTTGCTGGTAGGACAAAGTTCAAGAGGTATTTTTTCATCCACGAGTCTTCTGATCACCTTTTCATCGTGAATGGCTTGAACCCCATGACCTATTCTATCGGCATGTAAATAATCAATAGAAGCCAGGATGTTGTTGGGGGATCCAGGCAAAGCTGGTTCACCTGCATGTATTGTAATGCCTAGACCTGCTGCCTTGGCCTTGTTGAACATGGGCGCAAACTGTTTGGGAGGGTAGTCCACTTCATTGTCAGCCAGATCTAAAGCGAGAAATTCGTCCTTATGTGCAATTGCAAAGTCACACCAGTACATATTCTCTTTGTGAGATTTTATTCTCTGCAACAAGCAAATAAGTCCCACAGCCATTGGATACATCTTTTCTGCCCGTATGCACCCCTTCATGATTGCACCATGTAAATTATCAGCGCCCAGGTATGGAAATGTATCTAGTATGAAGCTTGGCGCATATCGAAGTTCAAGCAATCGGACATTGCTCTTAAGAAACATGTCCTCACACGCTTCAAATGCGAGTCGTTCAATTCTTTCTAAGGATGACAGGCGGTCTCTGGTATGCAGAAATTTATTTAATACCGTTGGGAGATCCGCCATCGGTTCTAAAATCAAAAATTCCCTTGCGAAATCTTCTTTGGATTTTATCTTAAAACCGTCCTCGATTGCCCATTCCATCATCGTTGAGGGTCTGAAAGCAAGCTCCAAATGACAATGTAACTCAACCTTAGGTATATTGTATAACTGTTCGTTTATCTCATCCAAATTCATCTCGACAAGTTAGTGCTTATTCCTCCCCCGCAAAATAAGTTTACCTTTGTGACGTGGCTGTCGAAATAAAAAATAAAAAAGCATCTTACACTTATTTCCTAGAGGATGAGTTTACTGCTGGCATTCAATTGAATGGCGCAGAAATAAAATCCATTCGAAACGGAAAGGCCAGTATTGGAGAATCCTATTGTCGTTTCGATAAGGGCGAACTTTTTGTGTTTAACATGTATGTGTCGGAATACAAAAATGCAGGTTATTCAATCCAGATGCCTCGTCGTCAAAGAAAATTGCTCCTTCAGAAGAAGGAATTGAAAAAGCTCGAAAAAAAACTTAAGAATACGGGTGTTACTTTGGTTCCCACCCTCATGTTTATAGCCCCTTCAGGGTATGCAAAACTACGTTTCCGTGTTGCAAAGGGTAAGAAGATGCATGATAAGAGGGCGACGTTAAAGGAAAAAGACGTCGCTCGTGATTTGGATAGACTTATGTAACCGCCTCCATCTCGTTTGAAACGGTGACTCTATAGTTATCGCTGATGTCTTCCCATTCCCATGCAAAATGCTCCATCACATCTCGAAGGCTCTTCATGATGATCGGATTAGGTACATTCATGTCCCTGAAGTACGTGTCTTGTTTGTTAATGAGTCCGTATTTATAGAAAACAGCCCGGGTCATTGCTGTGACATTGTTTTTTGAAGGGTGATTGATTTTCTTCATGAAATCTCTGTACGCCTTTACTTTAAATGCAAAGTCGTTTTTCGGGACGCCTAGGGCAAGTCCAAACTTCGCGCAACATCTTTTAATGATGGCTCGATCTACACCAGGTTCAAAGTACTTGGGGACAAGACTCAGATTAGCTGAGACGACAATCATTAAGAATCGGCCATAGTCATTTTCATCTAAATCAGGGCACGTCTCAAAGCCGGGAGATGCATTTAGCATCGATGCAACTTCAGGCCATCCTTTC
>CAJQPF010000091.1 GCA_905480095.1 uncultured Flavobacteriales bacterium | reverse complement strand
TCACTACCCTGGTCGACAATTGGCGTATAAAAACGGGTACCAGAACTTATATAAGTGGACTCCCTTTTGTGAGGATCCAAATGACAAACAAAGTCAAGGGTGAAATTGGTTTGTTAATCGGAGCCGCTCTTTTCGTTACTTTTCTTTTGTTACTTCTGTTTTTTAGGAATTTTGTCACGGCAGTTGTTTGTCTAAGTGTTGTTGCAATAGGGGTTGTTTGGTCTGTGGGTTCAATCGCGTTTTTCGATTACCCCTTAACACTTTTAATGTCTCTTATTCCTCCTTTGATCATCGTCATAGGTGTCCCCAACTGTATCTATCTGGTCAATAAATATCATGCTGAATTCAAGAAGCATGGCAACAAAGCCATGTCACTGCAGCGAATGATTACGAAAGTCGGAAACGCGACTCTTCTCACGAATATCACAACTGCGTTGGGATTTGCGACGTTTATGTTTACCCAAAGTGAGATATTAAAGAATTTTGGTACGATTGCCGCTTTAAATATATTGGGTGTCTTTGTGATCAGCATTTCGGTGATCCCTACGTTACTCTCGCTTCTCCCTCCACCGGCGCCTCGCCAAACCTCACATCTTGACCGTAAATGGGTGTATAAAGTGGTTCAGGTATTCATTCATTTTGTCCAAAATAAACGGAGGACAGTTTACATTGTTTCGCTCCTTCTATTGGCATTTTCTATAGCCGGAATGGTGCAAGTTCAGACCACGGGAAACATGGTCGACGACCTTCCTGAAAATGACAGAGTGCTGATTGATCTCGCTTGGCTAGAAGATAATTTTAATGGTGTCATGCCTTTTGAAATGCTCATCGATTGCGGTGTGGAAGGCGATGCACTTTCATTACCTAACCTGAAAAAGATAGAGCGTATGCAGCGTTTGCTTGCTGAATATCCTGAATTCAGTAGAAGTATGTCAGCTGTAGATGCGACAAAATTTGCAATGCAGGGGTTGAATAACGGTGAAAAGTCGGGCTATCGCCTGCCCATTTCTAACCACGAAAAGATGAAGCTTCGGTCGTATACAAGACGCACTGAAGAAAAAGCAAAAGGGAGTGTTGATGCAGTAAGTGTGACAAGAAATTTTCTGGATTCGTCGAAAACGATTACCCGAATATCAGCTCAAATTGCAGACATTGGCACCATTGAAATGGATGAGCTTATGGATGATTTACGTCCACGAATAGATTCTATTTTTCCACCATCAAAATACAACATAACACTGACAGGTACCAGTATTGTTTTCCTCGAAGGAACCCATTATCTCATGAGAAACCTATCGATCAGTATTTCCCTTGCGATTCTCCTAATCGCACTTGTCATGGCGCTTCTGTTTAAATCTGTCAGAATGGTGTTTATCGCACTTATCCCCAACATTATGCCGCTCTTGTTTACCGCAGGAATTATGGGTTGGACAGGAATTGCGATTAAACCTTCGACCATTCTTGTATTTTCTATTGCGTTTGGGATTTCCATTGATGACACAATCCACTTTTTGGCCAAATACAGGCAAGAACTCAGACGTCTGAATTGGAACATCAAACGGGCCGTCATTTTAGCTGTGGAGGAAACGGGCGTGAGTATGATGTACACCTCAGTCGTTCTTTTCAGTGGATTTATGATGTTTACGCTCTCTGACTTTGATGGCACACGTTCTTTAGGATTGCTCGTAAGCGTGACGCTTTTGGTTGCCATGTTTGCCAACCTACTGCTGCTTCCCACATTGCTTTTAAGCTTTGAACAGTTCGTGACCACAAAAGCTTTTCAAGAGCCTTTGATGCATATAATCGACGAAGAGGAGGACATAGAACTTGAGAAATTAAGGATAGACTATGGCATCACACCAGGGAAAGGAGATGAAAAGCATGAAGACATTGTGAAAAGAAGGGCGAAATCTGATAACTTGGAGTCATGAATCGAAACGCATGAAGGGAATCATTTTAGCAGGTGGTAGCGGGACTAGGCTTTGGCCATTGACAAAGGCGGTAAGTAAACAACTTATGCCGGTCTTTGATAAACCCATGATCTACTATCCGATATCGACACTGATGCTTGCGGGAATCAGAGAAATACTGATTATTACCACCCCGGAAGATTCAGCGGCTTTCAAAAGGTTGTTGGGTGACGGCTCCGCATTTGGATGCACTTTTGAATATGCAGTCCAAGAGGTGCCAAACGGTCTTGCGCAAGCTTTTATCATCGGCGAAGAATTTATTGGAAAGAGTAGCGTCGCACTGATTCTAGGGGACAATATTTTTCACGGAAATCATTTCGGCCGCACAATGCGTGCGAATACGTCCATTGATGGTGCGCTTATCTATGCCTACTATGTTCGAGACCCTGAACGTTATGGTGTCGTTGATTTTGACGATGAAGGAAAAGCATTAAGCTTGGAGGAGAAGCCCTCTGATCCCCGCTCAAACTTTGCCATTCCAGGCTTGTATTTCTATGACAACAAAGTCATCGACATTGCAAAAAATTTAACACCAAGTAAGCGAGGGGAGTATGAAATAACAGATGTAAATAAGGCGTATCTTAAGTTGGGGGAGCTTAAAGTAAGTAAGCTTGGTAGGACTATGGCTTGGCTTGATACAGGCACACATGAAAGTTTACATGCTGCCTCACAATACGTGAAAGTCATCGAACAAAGGCAAGGGCTCAAGATCGGTAGTATTGAGGAAGTTGCTTGGCGAATGGGATATATCACCGATGAAGCTCTCCGCGCTTTGGCCGAGCCCCTTTGCAAAAGTGGTTATGGAGATTATTTACTCGCTCAGCTTGCTATAAAAGATAGATAATGGTCAAATCGGAAGCACTACATGATTTGTTTAGTTCTGGTTTAGAGAAATTTTTGTCAGTTTATCCGACAGACGGTCTTTACGCCCCCATCCACTACTTGTTGAATATCAGTGGCAAACGTATTAGACCTTTACTCGCGCTTTCTGTATGCGAAGCCGAAGGTTCTTCGATTGACAAAGCCATGCCTGTCGCTGTGGCTGTTGAGTTGTTCCATAATTTCACGCTGATGCATGACGATATTATGGATTGTGCACCGTTGCGCCGCGGTCAATCCACAGTGCATAAAAAATTTGATGAGAACGCAGCAATTTTAAGTGGTGATGCCATGTTTTCGTTGGCATTCGCGTCTCTGGAAAATGTGCCTCAAGGATCACTGCGAGAGGTTTTAAAGGTATTCAATAGAACAGCTCGAGAGGTCTGCGAAGGGCAGCAGTCAGATATGGAGTTTGAAGCGCAGAAAGAGGTGACGATCGATGATTACCTCGAGATGATTCGGTTGAAAACGTCTGTCCTATTGGCAGCATCTTGTGCACTCGGTGCTATTTCTGCGGGTGCAACACCTGACAGGGTTAAGCTATGGTATAAATACGGTGAAAAGATGGGGCTCGCGTTCCAAATACAGGACGATATTCTAGATACTTTTGGCAATGCGTTGAACACAGGAAAGAAAGTAGGGGGTGATATTGCTGCAGAAAAGAAGACCTTTATTTGGCTTTACACACAGCAAAAAGGCGCCTTGTCACCTGATTTTCTCTCGCAGC
>CAJQPF010000090.1 GCA_905480095.1 uncultured Flavobacteriales bacterium | reverse complement strand
TCCAGGTAGGCAAACCAAATCAGGGCCAGCTGATCTTCGGCGCTCAAAAGCTTGAATCGAGCGGTTATCGCTGGTACGGCATCAGCTGTTTGCGTATCAGGAAAAATTTGTCGTGCTTTATCGATCGTGTACATCGCATCCCGGTTACGTGGTGACACGAGACTATCACCATGTAAACGGTTGTGTCCTATTTCGCGTCATTTTTGACGTAAATACGGTTTTCGTGGTATAAGCTCGAGTCTTCTTGAGGGCGCTTTGATAGAGGCTTGGCCTGAACAGCTGAGGACGAGTGAATCAAGATCAAGTCGGCCGAACGGCTGATTGACTGGCTTGGTTCCTCAATCAGTTTTAAAATCTTCTCTTTAACTCGATGGCATTTGTGAGATAGTATTTTAAAAGAGCGATTTGCATTCTCTGTATCCAGTTTGCAACGCAACTCTTAACGTGAATCTCTCGTGATGATTGGAATGTGCACGAAGTTGGCTGCGATTAACTCTGCTTCGAAAATGCATAACTTTATATTGGCTTTAGATCAACCGTACGATTATTAAATCAATGTGATTTGTCGGCTTCCTCGGGTGAAGACTCGATGTTCGACACCACGAGGATCAATATGCAAGCTGATTTTTTCGCTTCGACGTTTCCCTTGACTTTGAGGATCTTCTCTGTTGCTTAACTCACGCGTTGTTCCTGCATTCGAAGTGCTTCGTAAGCCTGCCAAAGCCCGACGACTTCTGCGCATTGTGATTGTTTGTTGCAGACTCGATAACGTCCGTTACCAACTGCATCAATCGTTGACCCCTTCGATGTGGCACAAATTCGGCTGATAAAAGACATTGGGTGTCGTGCTCTGCTTTTTGGTTTAGGTCCGCTGGGCTCTTTGCCGCCAGTAAATGTTTTAGTTTGATATGACTACCAAGAAAATAAATAAGTTTTCTTGAGCTTGTCTTGGTTTATCCTAAGAAAAGCTGGTTTTTGAGCCTAGTTTCTTTTCGGTATGATATTTGGGGTGATTGGTCAATCATGCTTGAGCGTTACGCTGCATTGGGGTTGAGTCATTCTGATGACTGATGCTTTGCCCCAGGAGCTCAAGCGTTTTCTTCAGTTCTTGGGCGATGACTTAAAACTTCAGGCTCAAGTGCAAGCTTGTGTAACTGCCGACGAGGTTGCTGTCTTGGCACAGCACTATGGTTTTGCTGTAACAGGGGATCAATTCTTGTTGTTATCCGGTCGTCGTGCGCATGGTGTAACAGTCACGCGCGTTGATCATCCAGGTGAATACCCTGGTCGATACTACTAAGGAGTAGTAAAATGTTAGTCCTTTTGCATATTGTTTCAAACCAAGCAACTCTGTTTGTCTCAGGATTTTGCATCTATTTTCCGGTTTGATCTTTGGGGCGACGCATGCGCATTGACAATAATTCCATCACAAAACTCGATCGATGATCTTCTGAAGAAGATAAAATAGCTTTTTCCTTGCAGATTTCGTTAGGCTTCCAGATTTTTAGTGTTGGACGAATGAGGGTGATTAATTTTTTGTGGCTGCCTAAAATTTTGTTATCGTGGTCTCTCTTCTTTGTATTGGTTATATTTTTTAGGCAGATTGGTGTATTGGAGGTGTTGGTTCCTTACCATTCTCGACTATTTACTGGGCTTCTTAATCACGAATGGGATGCTCTCTCTCTCTCTCTAGGGATTTGAGACATTTGCTTTGGTTTATATCTTTGACGCCCCATCGGGGTTTCTCCCGCTTGCCCTTTGATGGCCATGGATGGCGTTAGCGTGTTACTTGTTTCGTTTGGCTCGATATGAGGCTAAATTTAATCATTCGAGGGAGTTGATGTGATGAATTTAATTCACTATGTATTTGATTGTTGTGTTCGACCGGGTAATGCTTATTCGTTTGTGAATCCCTGGCCATTCGATCTTGCTTTGTTTTCTTCTGAGGTTACCTGAATGGTGTTCGGGGTGTCGATTTTACTATCAATCCAGCGAGAGATAATATAGATGGCAATAAACATTGGGATATAGATTTTGTAGGCTCCTTGTTGATCAATTCCGATAAGATTTCCACTCACAACAGCCAATGAGCTCAGGATCAGGTAAATGCTGACTCGACGAATTAGTGGTGAGATCTTCATCATTGTTCCTGTTGTGGGTTCTGTATGTTGGTTTATCTGACTCAATGTATCTTTAAGAGGTCGGTGGTCGATTCAAAAGTGACACAGCAAACTCATTGAGGGCTGTTGCGGCCAAATCTGATGTTGCGCCGTATTTAGTCGACCATTTTTCGACGAGATTGTGGAGGTCTTGCCACATCTCAATCATCGAAAGGGGGTCAAAGCTGTTTTCAATTGGTGTTCCATCCCCTTCGCTTGTCATGGTTCATTTTATTTCTACAGTCATCATCGCAAGTCGACCTAACGCGAGGATGCTCATCGTTCAGTAGACAAGCGATGGCAACGATTCTTGTGACGGGTGCGAATCGTGGGATTGGCTTGGAATACTGCCGACAACTCCATGCGCGTGGGGATAGCGTCATTGCCGTGTGTCGTGGTGTTAGTCCAGAACTCGAATCATTGGGTATCCGAATTGAGGCTGGAATCGAACTCACCCAAGCGGCCTCGATTGATG
>CAJQPF010000089.1 GCA_905480095.1 uncultured Flavobacteriales bacterium | reverse complement strand
GTACTTCCCATAGGTCCTCGCACATCTCCTATCCATTGGAAGGCGCGTAAGTCAACATGTAGTTTTGAATTTTGCCATCCTATTTTTGCAGTAGGGTAGGGGACGTCATCTTTATTTAACAAAAGCGGGGCGTGTGCCCAGCCAAAACTTTGAGCTTCATTTGACAGCCGAGCGTGAAATCCTTTGGCTTCGTCTTTACCCATGTTTTCTGACCACTCAATAAAACCTGATGCTCTAGCGACATCTACTTTGAGGGGTTCATTCGTCGCTGTCAAAGAAGAAATTGTCTTGAAACGACCCCAACCGGGCAATCTGTTAGATTGTCTTGAAAAATCTGTCAAAAATGGACTTAATATAGATTGTCGCTCTAAAAGCTCACCTCCCGCTTTGAAGTGGCCGTCAATGGTTGCATTAAATTTTGCGCCACGAATGTTGTTCACCCCTTGAAAATTTTGCCCTACCAGATATAAAAAACTGATTGAAGGGTCAACAACGACGAGCGCTCTTTCAGATTCAAGGGTGATGGCATGTGACTTGATCGAATATGAAGTCGTGTTCTGAGCTGACAGGGATGGGGAAAGAAAAAGTAAAAAAATAAAAATCTGAATGATTTTGAATCGTCCAGAGTCGCCATTTAAATTATTTTTCATGAGAAAGATAGTCTGCATATACAGATTCAATTCCTTGTCTTAACGTAATCGTAGCTTTCCATCCCATCTCATTGATGCGATCTACATTGAGAAGTTTTCGAGGTGTTCCGTCGGGTTTTGAGGTGTCCCAAATGACATCACCTCGATATCCCACAACATGTGCGATCGTCAAAGCGAGTTCTTTAATGGTGAGGTCTTCTCCGGTTCCGATGTTTATCCAACCCCCTGTATTATGGTGGTCCATGAGGTGTAAAAGCCCTTTTGCGAGGTCATCTACGTGTAAAAACTCTCTCTTTGGAGATCCCGACCCCCAACAAACAACTTCCTTTTGTCCGTCCCTTACCGCTTCGTGGAAACGCCTGATAAGCGCGGGTAGAACATGGCTGTTTTCTGGATGATAATTGTCACCAGGGCCATACAAATTTGTAGGCATTGCTGAAATAAAATTACACCCATGCTGTTTTCTAAAGGCATCACACATTTTGAGGCCTGCAATCTTTGCCAGTGCATAAGCTTCATTTGTGGGCTCTAAAGGTCCTGTAAGGAGTGCTTCTTCTGAGATAGGTTGTGAGGCCAAACGTGGATAGATACATGAACTTCCTAGAAAAAGAAGTTTTTCCACGCCGTGTTTATATGATGCGTCAATGACGTTTGTTGTTATGAGGAGATTATCTACCAAAAAATCTGCTGGATATGTCGCATTCGCATGTATCCCACCCACTTTTGCCGCAGCCAAGTATACCACTTCAGGTTTTTCTTGTTTAAAAAACTGATCCACCTCTGTTCTATTTCTAAGATCGAGTTCTTTTGATGTTCTTGTCACAATATTTGATGTGCCGCTCTCTTTCAAGGCCCTTACTATGGCGGACCCCACCATTCCCTTATGCCCTGCGACGAATGTGACTTTGCTTGACTCCATATTATTGCAAGATATTCATGTTCATTGCTGAACTCAACTATTTAAATCAAAAGCGTTTCTAAAACCATCCCCGACCCACGTAAAGGCAAGTACTAAACTAGCAATTAATGCGCCTGGAAACACTGCGAGCCAAGCTAAATCTGTCGTAAGTAGATGATAATGCTCTTTGACAATATTACCCCATGACGGAACAGGAATCCGAGCTCCAACACCTAAAAAACTTAACCCCGCTTCGATTAATATCGCTGCTGCGAAGTTTGCTGCTGCCACAACGATAATAGGTCCCAAAGCATTTGGCAGCATGTGCCTGAACATAATCCGGAAATCTGAGAGTCCCAGCGCCTGAGCTGCTTGAACATATTCCAATTCCCTTAAAGACATAAATTGTCCCCGCACGATTCTCGCAACTTCAACCCACATTGTCAGTCCAATTGCGACAAAAACCTGCCAAAACCCCTTTCCGAATGCCAGTGTGATTGCGAGAACCATGAGCAACGTGGGCACCGTCCAAACCACCTGTAAAAACCAACTCACCACCACATCAACCCGCCCACCTTTAAACCCAGCCCAAGCGCCGAGAAACAAACCGATGATTAAACTAATCGCCACTGCAATACCGGCTACAGAAAGTGAAATGGCACTTCCAGCCATCAGGCGACTTAAAAAATCTCTGCCATACCTGTCACTTCCAAGATGGTACGTAAATGCTGTGCCGTCAATTTGAACCTCTGTTCCAGGTTGAAGCAGACTGTATTCCAAATGTTGATTGTTTGCATTCGGTGTGGGGTCAGGTCTGAAAAGCGGGCCAGCAACGGCTATGACTATCCACAATGCAATCCATAACCCGCCTATTGTAGCGAGTTTATTCGATTTCATTGTTTCCCAAATATTCACGATTCGAAGTTCGTTAAATTCATTTCCACTTGGGTGTATTAATCAGACCAAATATGAACACTGCAGGAACTTGAAAGGGATAGATGATAGATAGGATGAGCCAATCACTTGCTGTGGTTCTTATTCTATACCATTTGGTGATGTGTTTTGTGAAAATAATATCGATTGCTGCCCGACCAAACCAAAGCACCAAGATCTCTGTCAACGATGCAAAGCGTGTTACAAACAACAAGAGGATGAACATTTGACTTGCAGCAACAAATGCGACCCACATTGATGTTCTTAAAGCAACGTTGTGATTGTAATACTTGGCCTTTGCCCCCCAACGAACCCTTTGCCTCAGCCAGTGAACCAAACCTTCTGCCGGATGTGTTTCTATGCAACTATTGATATCGTGTGACCAATACACCTTATTCCCATTTTCAATAAGTGCGTGAACGGCAAACACATCGTCACCGGATTCTATGTCAGGATGCATGTGTTCATTGATGGGATATAAATCAACGCGAAAAGCTAAATTTGCGGCACTCGCCATGGCGGTTTTCCCTTTTAATGAAGTAGACGCCGCCCATCCCATCATTGCTGCGAAGTCTATACTTTCGATACCACCATGCATGATTCGAACTGGCCCAGCAATGGCACCAACAGTGCCATCTGCATGTCTTGAGATGCAACGGCCCATAGATTCTAACCATTTTTCTGGGAAATGAACATCGGCATCCGTTGTCACCACCCATTTCGTGTTTGCTTTTTGAATGCCTGTTCTAATGGCAGCCTTTTTACCCCTTCCGGTATTGACGATAACAGAGGTCTTTATTTGGCCCTGTTGTGCCAATTTCCGTGCGACGAGTAATGTCGTATCGGTACTGTTGTCGTCTACGACAATGATTTCGGATGCGGATGTTGTCTGGTGTGCCAATCCCCTCATGAAGCCTTCAAGGCGATGCGCTTCATTTTTACAAGCGACAACAACTGTGAGCGGTTCTATTTCGACTTTCTCTGTTGTGTTGACATGATTTGTCTCTGTTGTTGCCCCTAACCGAATAAAATGATACAGCCAGAGCCCAACAATTGTCGTGTGAGTTATCAAGATTGATATTATGACTATGCATATCATTATGCGAGAATACGATGAAGGAGTGTTGTAATTTGGTCTAAATAATGAAAAAGTCAGAAAGAATTATACTCGGGATAGATCCAGGAACCACCATTATGGGGTATGGGATTATTAGAGTGACCGGGAAATCTGAACTAGAGATGATTGAAATGGGGGCACTTCATCTATCAAAGTATCCAGATCACGCTTTAAAACTCAAAAAGATATTTGACAGGTGTGTACAATTAATTGACACACATGCACCAGATGAAATGGCGGTAGAAGCGCCTTTCTTTGGGAAGAATGTGCAATCTATGTTGAAGTTAGGAAGGGCCCAGGGTGTCGCTTTTGCAGCTGCTCTGAGCAGAGACCTACATATTTCAGAGTATGCGCCAAGAAAAATAAAGAAATCCGTCACCGGATCAGGTGCGGCCTCCAAAGAACAGGTAAGCGCAATGGTTCAGCGAATTTTTAAGATTCCACAAACTTCGATGCCGAATAATCTTGACGCCACTGATGGAATCGCCGTGGCGCTTTGTCATCATTATCAATTGTCTTCTCCTGAAATGAAACGGGGGGTGAGTGGATGGAAGGCATTTATAAAAGAAAATCCTTCCCGAGTAAAAGATTGAAATACAGTAATTTAACACTCGCGTGTGCATTTTATTTCTCCGAAATGCAACCTTTGTTGAGAAGGATACGTATATTATTCCAGAAGCAATTAAGTTCTAACAGTTTACTTGTTTTCATTCAATAGCAAGAAGGGCCACCTAACGAGGTGGCCCTTTGTTGTTGTCCTAAATTTTTCTGAGTGTTACGCTAAAATCCCCTTCAAAATTCTAGAAATCACCTCGGGGATTTCAATTCCAGCACAGCTTAATTGTTGTGGAAGAATGCTTTCATCTGTGAATCCAGGCACCGAATTGATTTCGATAACTGCAGGGTTTTCCCCCTTTACAAGGATAATGTCTACGCGAACCATCCATTTGCATCTTAAAATTTCAGTGGCTTTCATAACTGTTTCTTGAATGATCGCTGTAGATGCTGATGAAATTTCCGCAGGTGTAATTTCTTGACTTTTTCCTTCATACTTGGCTGCGTAGTCAAAAAAGGCATTCTCACTCTTTATTTCAGTGACTGGCAAAACGATGGGGGCTCCGTTTTCATCAGGAATAACCCCTACGGAGAATTCAGGTCCCTCTAAAAGAGATTCGATCAAGACAGAGGGGCATTGAGTGTCAAATGCGCATTCAATGGCTGCTCTAAGATGCATTGTGTTTTCTACACGCGTGACGCCAAGGCTTGATCCACCTTTGTTTGGTTTGACAAAACAGGGCATATTTACAATCTGCGCGATGTCACTCAACCGCGATTCGGAAAGCACTTCTTCTCGTTTAATTTCGATTGAATCAGCGACAAGAATGCCTTCTGCTCTAAGCGTTTTATTTGCTTTGAATTTATTGAAAGTCAAGCGGACAGAGTCCGAGGCTCCTGTACTGAAGGGGATTTTAAGGGTTTCAAAATATTTTTGGAGTATTCCATCTTCACCGGGGGTTCCATGAACCATAATGAAAGCGGCATCAAATGTGTTTTGAATCCCTTCAGAGTCTTTCCAAGTAAAGGAATCTCGATCAATGTCAGCGCTGGTATTTTCATCTAATTCTACCCACCATCGGTCTCTGTCTATTCGGACTGTATACGGTGCGTACTTTGAGCGATCAATATTGTGGACGATGGTTGCAGCACTCTTGATAGAGATTGCGGCTTCTCCTGAATAACCTCCTGCCAGAACTGCTATCTTCGGTAATCCATTGTGATTCATGCCTTTCTTGTTTTCATGAAAGTTACCCTTCTTGCGTTCCCGTTACGCAGAGAATGTCAAGAAGTTTTAACACCTTTTTATGAACCTCTTCATGATTACTCCCAGTCACAGTGACGTGCCCCATTTTACGAAAGGGTTTGACTTGTGATTTTCCGTAAAGATGTGGATGAACACCGGGCATTTCAATGGCCTCTTGGAGTTTTTCATAAACCGGTGCCCCTGAGGCGTCAGCTGCTCCCAAAAGGTTGATCATTCCTGAGGCCTCGTGTAATTTTGTGACATGACCTAGAGGTAAATCCGCGACAACCCTTAGATGTTGCGCAAATTGGGATGTCTGATTTGATTCAATGGTGTGATGACCACTGTTGTGCGTACGTGGTGCAATTTCGTTCACAAAAAGATCACCGGCTTTACTCAAGAATAGCTCAACCGCCATTAATCCGACAAAATCCATGGCTTCAACGACATTGAGTGCAAGGTCTTTTGCCTGCTGTGTGAGGGTGTCGTCAATTTGTGCGGGCGCAAATAATGAGGAAACAAGATTTGCGTTAGGGTCGAATATTGATTCAACAATGGGATATATAGCCGTAGCCCCTGATGAGTTTCGTGCAACGATAACGCCAAGCTCTTTGTCAATATCGACGGCTTGCTCGAGCACACTGGCTTCCGTAAACCCTTTTTGAACGATGTCTGATTCACTTTTCAATATTTGTACCCCTTTGCCGTCATACCCTCCAACTCTTAGCTTCTGTACAACAGGGAATCCCATTTCAGTGAGATTTCCACCCTCATCAATCAGCATAAACTCAGCAGTAGGAATCTTGTGTTTGGCAAAAAACTGTTTCTGCAATCCTTTGTCTTGAATCAGCGCGATGTGATCTGGCCTAGGAATAACCCTTACACCAGACGCTTCCAACCGACGCAACCCATCAACGCTCACATGTTCAATTTCGATTGTAATGACATCTAAATCTTTTCCGAAGTCATACACTGCATCTGCATCGTTGAGATTGCCCTGTATGAATCGGTGGGTTAAGCTTTTACAAGGGGCCTCAATAGAAGGGTCCATCACTTCCACGCGCATATCGAGGTCTATGGCTGATTGAATCATCATGCGCCCCAATTGGCCTCCGCCAAGAACGCCAATTCTAAAAGTAGGGCCCGTATTTAAATTTGTTAAATCTTTTCTTAACATATCGCAAAGATATCGGATAGATTTCCGACTTTCGTAAAATGGAAAAACTTGATTCAATTATTTTAGGTAACTCTATTACAGCATGGCTTATAGCTCTTGCGTACATAGTAGGGAGTGTCATTGTAGCCCGTATTGTATACGCTATTTTTTCAAAAGTTGTTAAAAAATACACGGCCTCTACTGTAAATGATCTTGATGACAAGATTGCAGATCAAATAGAGGAACCCATTTCTCTTGCCTTTGTTTTGTTGGGTTTTTGGCTTGCTTATTCACATCTTGTTTTTGAAGACAGCGGCGAGACAATAGGTAAGGTATTTCAAATTGCCTTTGTTCTAGATCTCACATGGCTTGTTTCTAGGGTATTGGATTCTATTGTTGAGAGTCTGCTTTTAAGATCTGCAGCGCTTTCGAAATCATCGATGATCAATCAGATTGGACCTATTCTAAGAAAAACTGTCAGGTCTGTCGTGTGGATTTTAGGTATCATAACGGCGATGAATAACGCTGGATTTGATGTCGGCGCGATGCTTGCAGGAGTTGGAATAGGCGGACTTGCGATGGCGATGGCTGCAAAGGATTTCGTTGCAAACATCTTCGGAGGGGTTACGGTGTTTGTGGACAAGCCATTTAAAGTAGGAGATAGAATTGTCGTAGATGGGATTGATGGCACGGTCCAGGAGATTGGCATACGCTCCTCACGCCTTATTACCCTTCAAGGTCGAATGGTAACGATTCCCAACAACAGTTTTACGAATTCACCAGTAGAAAACATTACGGCAGAGCCTTCTCGAAAAGTATCTATTACGTTAGGCCTTACTTATGACACCTCTCCTGAGAAAGTTCAATTGGCGGTGGCTATTTTAAAAGACATTGTTGGAAATCATTCCGATACGGAAAATGATTTTACAGTATGGTTTAGCTCCTTTGGTGATTTCAGTTTAAACGTGAGTTGCACCTATTATATTAACAAAACAGGACATTGGGCTGACACGCCAGGCGAGATTAACATGCAGATACTTGAGAAATTTAATGCTGAGAAATTAGACTTTGCCTTCCCAACTCAAACCATTTTAACGCAGTCCTCATGAACAATTATGATGTAAGCATCTTGCCCTCTGAGCCGAGGTATTGGTGTATGATTCTTGGGGCTGTGGTCGGCGGATTTCTCTTTGTAAAATATTTCGATAATTTATCCCAAGAGAAGAGAGATTCTTATCTCAAACGTCTTGGTGTGGTACTTCTTTTAACGGCAAGTTTTCTTCCTATTTATACCATTCTCATCCCTGAACATCTCTTTTCTTTTCATCGATCTTTGCCGCTTCATTTTTGTTCATTGAACATCTGGCTTATCGGTTTTAATTGTTTTTTCAGGTCAAGGAACCTGTTCGTATATACGTTTTTTATGGGGCTTGTCGGTGGCTTTTATTCTGTTTTGACGCCTTTACTCACTGTCGGAGATGCACCCTTGGTGATTTTACATTACATCATTGTCCATACGGCATTATTCACAGTTCCTATTGTAATGATTCGATTGTACGGGATGCGATTGAAGTATTATGACTGGATAAGAGGCTATTTATTCGCAGCGGCCATTTCTACTGTGATGGTTTTCATAAATAGCTTTTTAAATCTGTATGTTGAAAATACGGGTGGTGCGCCCGCAAATTATATGTTTGTATCGGTCGCGCCTGCTGTAAGCAACCCATTTTTATTTGAGGGTTTGGCATGGCCATTTTATCTCATTCCTATTCATTTTGGTCTTCTCCTTCATATTCTCATCATTAATATGATATACAGAAAAAGAGAAAAAAATGCCATCGTAACACAACCACAACTTTGGCAATAAACATGTTCATCCCCCAAGAGTTGTTCACGTGCTTTCAACGATTTGATTTCTTAAGGCCTACATAATTTATCTTCGACCTATGAAGGCATACTTAAATTTGCTTGAACATCTATTGGAAAATGGTGTTAAGCGTGAAGATCGAACTGGTACAGGCACTTTAGGGTGCTTTGGGTACCAAATGAGATTTGATTTATCGGAGGGGTTTCCTGTAACGACAACAAAAAAACTCCATCTCAGAAGTATTATTCACGAACTCCTTTGGTTTATTCAAGGAGACACAAACATCAAATACCTCAAAGACAATGGCGTGAGGATATGGGATGATTGGGCAGATGAGAATGGTGATTTGGGCCCCGTATATGGTTATCAATGGCGGTCTTGGCCCAATCCAGATGGCTCTACAACAGATCAAATCGTAAAGGTCATTGACTCCATTAAAAACAACCCTTATTCTCGCAGACATGTAGTGAGTGCATGGAACCCAAGTTTCATTGACGATATGGCTCTCCCGCCTTGTCACTGTTTGTTTCAATTTCACGTCAGCGAGGGTAGGCTTAACTGCCAGTTATACCAACGTTCTGCCGATACTTTTTTAGGTGTCCCATTTAATATCGCTTCTTATTCGCTCTTGACGATGATGATGGCTCAGGTGTGTGATTTAGAACCCGGAGAGTTCGTTCATACGTTCGGAGATGTTCATTTATATTCGAATCACGTAGCGCAGGCACGCGAACAGCTTTCGAGGACGCCTGGAATGCTTCCGAAAATGATCTTAAACCCAGATGTCAAAAGTTTGTTCGATTTCAAACATGAAGATTTCACGTTGGTAGACTATACGCCTCAACCCCACATTAAAGCCCCCATTGCAGTATGACAAGTCGCGACAACATGCGGATCAGTATCATTGCAGCAGTTGCTGACAATGGAGTCATAGGTAAAGACAATGATTTGGCGTGGTCTTTGCCTGATGACATGGCATTTTTCAAAGAGATTACGCGTGGTCGCCATGTTGTTATGGGCAGGCGCAACTATGAGAGCATTCCGCATAAATATCGTCCGCTTCCTGGGCGACCGAACATTGTTTTGAGCCATAACTCCGAATATGATGCTTCCCCTGCTCACCTTGTATCATCACTTGATGATGCAATAGACATTGCAGCGACAGCGAAAGAGTCGGAGTGTTTTATCATTGGGGGTGGGCAAATTTATACCATGGCTTTAGATGCTGGTGTGATTGATACAATGTACCTCACTCATGTTCACGGCTCTCCGGAAGGGGACGCATTTTTCCCTGAATTTGATGCTCAAGAATGGACCATGCAAGTCATAGATAATCATCCTGAAGATGAACGCCATGAATTTTCGTTTACGATTTGTAGATATGATCGTAAACGCCCCTAATTTTCAGTGAAATGAATGATATATTTTTAGGCGCGACACACATAACAGATTTGGCGGGCTTCGATCATATTCTTTTCCTCGTCGCATTAGCTGCTTCATACGACCTCACCAAATTAGGACGTATGGCGTTGCTTGCAACAGCGTTTACGATAGGTCATTCTCTCACTTTGTTTCTGGCTGGACTTGATCTCGTGCGCGCGTCTTTGTCTTGGATTGAATTTCTAATTCCTGTGACAATCATAGCCATGTCTATCCTTCAAATTGGCGGCACCTCCTTTGATCTATCTCTAAAAAAACAAGCGTCTCGCGCTTATGTTCGAAATTCCATTTATCTCATAACTGCGCTTTTTGGATTAATTCATGGGCTTGGCTTTTCTTCCTTTTATCGCATCGCAGCTGACAGAGGGGCAGGGATTGTTCTACCGCTACTCAAATTCAACCTCGGAGTTGAACTTGGTCAGCTCCTGATTCTCACTGTTACCCTTGCCATATTCTCGCTCGGTCGTGCATTCGGTGTCACAACTAGATCTCAACAACTCGTCATTGGAGGCGCAACATTTGGACTTGCCGCAATGATGGCAATCGAGAATTTTCCGACATAGAAATCGCACGATTCAGTCCTTACCTTTGAACAATGCGCTTCGTATTTATCGGTTTCATAAGATTGTACCAAATCGTCCTAAGTCCATTGCTCGGGTCGAACTGTCGTCATCAGCCCACATGCTCCGCCTATGGGATAGAATCTTTGAAAGTGTGGGGAGCGTGGAAGGGTTTATGGTTAACATTGCGTAGAATTGTAAAATGCCACCCATGGGGAACCTCGGGAATCGATCCAGTACCTAAAAATAAATTCACATCCTCGAATCACACAAAACATTCATTATGAAATCATCAATTACAACCTTAACATTAAGTATCTCGGTTCTTTGTTTCCTTCTTTTAGGATCTTGTGCTGAACCACAGTCAAGTGAGCCATCGGTTGCACGCGCCAGTGCAATTGCGATACATGATGACAGTGGAAGATTGGCAAAAGAATTTCATGTCAGACTCGCAAACCAATTTGCGGTCACAGAAAACACAGACAGTTTGTTTAACAAACTGGTCGAATTGGACGCGCGCTATGTGGTATGGAGTAAGACGCTAGTCAAGCTTCCTGGAACTGCTTGCAATCACGAAGAAGGAGAACATCATCACCACGATCATGCAGCAGAAGCACAACTGGCAGAGCTTTCAGACGAAGCACTTTTAGAACTTCAAGAAGCGATTCAAGCTGAGTTGATGATGATCATTAATGATTTCGATGTTTTAGTGTCTCGAAAATAAGCTTTTTGATGAATTATCTTTCTTTTGTTGTCTCAATGCTGAAGTCAGCGATATTGACTATGTTGTTTCTTCTTGCGGGCTTTTCCCACGCTCAAACTGACATGACAGATCAAGTCCCTCTGAATGTTCGGATAGGTCCTGCTCAAACCACAGAAGGATTTCAACCATGCGAACCCAGTATTGCTATCAGCTTAAAGAACCCTGATATTGTGGTTGCAGGAAGCATCTTAGACAATGTGTACCGTTCTACTGATGGCGGTTACACATGGGAGCACAATACATTAACATCACCATATGGCGTGTACGGAGACCCTTGTGTCGTTGCATCTCCAAATGGCGATTTCTATTATTTGCATTTGAGCAACCCTGAAGGCAATGGATGGGCAAGTGAGATGCTTCTCGATAGAATTGTCTGTCAGCATTCAAAAAGCAAAGGCAAGAGGTGGAGTAAAGGTGGCAGTATCGGTCAAGATCACCCCAAAGATCAAGACAAAGAATGGGCTGTGGTATCTTTAGATGGTGAGCGTATTCACGCTTGTTGGACTCAATTTGACAAGTATAACAGCCAAGAGCCAAATGATTCGACAATTATTTTATGCAGTTTTGCAGGCCGCAATGGAAAAAATTGGTCTGAGCCTATTCGGGTGAGTGAAAAGGCAGGCAATTGCCTTGATGATGATGAAACAACTGAAGGAGCCGTTCCTTCTGTAGGTCCAAATGGCGAAATATATGTGGCTTGGGCAGTAGATGAAACAATTTGGTTTGATCGAAGTTTTGATCAAGGGGAGACCTGGATGGCACATGACATTGCAGCTGCTGATATTGTAGGAGGGTGGGCCCAAACCGTTGACGCGATCGGTCGAGTAAACGGAATGCCCGTGACAGGAGTGGACTTAAGTCCTGAGTCTCCTTACAATGGAAGAATTTATATCAATTGGACGGATGCACGTAATGGGAGCAATGACCTCGACGTATTTGTTTGTTACTCCGACGACAATGGCACGACATGGTCAAGTCCGACCAGAGTGAATAATGACGAAGCAGGGAGCCAGCAGTTTTTCACTTGGATGGCAGTAGATCCTGTATCAGGGAGTATTCATGTTGTGTTTTATGACCGTCGCGCTCACGATGATGCAACAACGGACGTCTACGTCGCGAGTTCAAATGACGGCGCCCTTACATGGACGAATCGCCTCGTTTCAGAATCTTCATTTCTGCCTCAGGGCAAAGTGTTCTTTGGAGATTACAATAATATATCAGCTTTTGATGGGCATGTTCGACCGATTTGGACCCGAGAAGTCAATGGCGTTTTAACAGTGATGACTGCTATTCTTGAAGTAGAATAATCTATGTCGTGATCTTATTTACATGTCTGTTGTTAAACTCGTGCCGTGTAAAGACAAATCCCAAAACGAAAAAAGGGAATCCATTCAGGATATAATTACCCTGCCGCAACAATTGCATGACGATTGTTACAAAAATAGCAGTAGAAATAAGCCAGAGGACGGGATCTTCAAGCGCTCTGGGAATGTAGTTTCTTTTGAGAAAAATGAATACGAGGACCCCTCCAAAAAGACCTAACTCAGAAAGTATTCGAAGTAACATTGAGCTCGCATCCTGAGCATTTTGAGTTCGATAATGGTATTCCACCCCCTTATTTCCAAGTGAATATTTCTCTGTGGCAATCGTATGCGTTCCCAATCCTGTTCCGAAAAGCGGATTTTCTTTTAAATTCATCCATGTGATATACGCGTGGTTAAATAGGATAAATGAGGACCCATGAAAATCACCTGTTTGTTTTTCTTCAGTCGAAACTGACAGAACACCCTGATACCTTTCTTCTAGCTCTGGGACCTGGAAAATGACAATTCGTGCAAAAATCAAAATGAACGGGATAATGATTGCATACCTGACTGCGCCATGCCTTAGCAGAAGCAATATCCCTCCGAGAAACAGTCCCAAAAAAGCAATCGCGCTATATGTGAGTAACAAAGCCACAATAAATACAAGGGCCTTTCTTTTGGTGAGATAACCGATGCCTATTTCCTTCCCTGGTTTGACCATCAAACGATACATGGCCACCACACCGGCTGGCAACACAATATTTGCGAAATATGTAGGCTCACCTAATGTGCTGGCTATTCTTATTCCGATGGAGGCATCAATGGTGTCAAGATAAATGAATAATTGAAGGAAATGTAACAGGTTGTTTCCTAAAAAAGAGTCGATAAACAGAAGGATGCCAATAATTGAGACGACATATGCTCCTTTTAAATAAATCGTAAAGAGTCGCTCAACATCGTATTTGAAATGTCTCCAAACATATGCGTAGAATACATATGGCAGCAAAATACTCCCCGCCACCTTGATATATATGCCATTTGGTATCGTACCAGTCATTACGCCACTGGCTCCTACAATTAAGACAAAGACCACCCAAGCTAATTCTCTGAATGGGACCTTATATTTAATGAGAAATATCGGTAACAGTAGGTAAAATGCAATAAATGGACCATACCCGAGTGCACCTGGAAACAAGATGAACGTGTACCTAAAGAGAAAAATCGGAATGAAACATAGTACGATAATCGCATTTTCAAAATTGAAAATGCGTCCAAATAGCGAAGTAGCTTTTTGCGACATCACCCCAGTGCCTCTCTAATGTGTCTGGCTGTATCGGCAAGTGAATCTTGAGATAACGCTAGTTTCGCTCTTTCAAAATTAATGTCCCCAATTGAATTTAATGGGATGAGGTGTATATGGGCATGAGGCACTTCTAAGCCTATCACTGCGACACCTATTCTTGTACAGGGCACGACACGTTCAATCGCAGAAGAAATGGTTTTTGCAAAAATATTTATTTGTGCGATTTCTTCATCGCTCAAGTCGAAGTATTTATCTACTTCTCGTTTGGGCACTACCAAAGTATGGCCTACCGCCAATGGGGCAATATCTAAAAATGCAAAACAACTTTCATTCTCCGCAACCTTATGACAAGGAATTTCACCAGAAATAATTTTACTGAAAATGCTAGCCATTTCTTTCTATCTAGAAATTTCAAGTATTTCAAAAAGAAGAACGCCTGCAGGAATTTCTATTTCGGCGATATCACCGACTGATTTCCCGAGTAGTCCCTTTCCAATAGGCGAGTCTATAGATATTTTCTTGGCTGCAAGATTGGCTTCGTTTTGAGCGACTAAAGTGTATGTTACTTCCGTCCCATTTTTTTGATTTCTAATCTTAACATTACTCAAAATAAAGACCTTGCTGTTGTCAATTTTACTGTCATCAATGATTCTCGCATTTGCAAGCAAGTTTTCCATCTTCGCAATCTTTGCCTCCAAGTGCCCTTGTGCATCCTTCGCTGCATCGTATTCTGCATTCTCGCTCAAATCTCCTTTGTCAATAGCCTCACCTATTTGAGCGCTAATTTTTGGACGTTCGACGCTAACAAGATGATTTACCTCATCTTTTAGGGCTTTATATCCTTCTTCGGTGTAGTATGAAATGTCAGACATATTGTAAGATATATATAACGAACAAGAGGGTCTCTGTAGACCCTCTTTATTCAGTATGTATGTGAAAGAGGGCTTCTTAAATCGTGATCTTCACGCCTACGGAGTGCGTGCCGTTAAAAGGATTTGTAGTCCTGTATGAGTAGTCCAACCCGATCACAGATCCATTTGATCCCGTAGGAACTTTCAGCGAAAGACCACCTGCAGGTCCAGTATAAGCTGTTGTTGCGTTATCGTCAGAGAAGAGGCCTTGTTCCCAAAGATATCCTGCTCTTAGTTCTAAATTGTCTCCGATACGTGTTTCAACACCAAATCCCAATTGATCCTTTGTAAATGAGTTTGAGGTAAACATTCCGTTAAGCTCAAGCACCATATTCTCAGATTTCAGAACATCATACGCAACACCAATATTAACAAGTGAAGGCAACTCATATTTTTCAGATCTTTGAAGTACTGTGAGCGAATTTGCTGACCCTTGTGGTGTTGCTGTTGCAGTAAGTCCATCACCAGCAAATCGCATAGGTGGTCCCACGTTTCTTAGTGAAATTCCAAATCTCATGTTGTCATCTTCACCCGTCACATATCTGATGCCTGCATCGAAAGCAACGCCACCGGCTTTAACATTTGAAATTGACTCACTTATGAGCCTCAAAGTAAACCCAGCATAAATAGAGTTTGAAAATGCTTTCGCAAAGCTTACACCAATATTAGAAAAACTTGGAGAAAAAGTACCTATTCCGCCTTCTGGAAGGTCTTCTGTCATAATCGGGATGTCACCAAACGACATGCTGGTCACAGTAATTCCCAATACCCCAGCATCCCCAATCCTGGTTGCAAAACCCACTGAATTTAAGCTGATTCCACTTCCACCTAAGTACTGTGAATTTGCTGTTATGAGTTCGTTTTTATCGATAAAGCTGAGGCCTGCTACGTTCGTGAAAACAGACTCTATGCCCCGTATGCTCGCCATGTTGGCACCCGCCAATCCATTTGAGGCAACCCAAGGATTAATAAGCAGTTGACTTGCCCCTGCAGAACCTGCTCTGTCAGGGTTTCCAGCCCATACCGAACCTAGTCCGAGGGTGGCTATTAAAATGATACTTAATTGCTTTTTCATATCAGAAATTATCTAGGTCTATTGGACGCATGACACCAAACCATTTTAGGACTTTTTGGCCTATACCTGGCACATCCACATGTATGATATAAACACCCCCAGCGATAGGCACGTTTCTTTGATTCTTTAAATCCCAATCCACGAATGTAAGTGGGTCTGTCTTGTAGAATTGTCTAACGAGTGTACCACTGAGGTTATAAATGCTCACTGTACACACCTCTGGCAAATTCGTAATCTTCACGCGATTGTCGAGCTTGCTTGTTTCGTATTTGCTGTACGCGTAATACGGATTTGGCACGACCCCTATCACATCAAGGATGCTCGTGAGGGTACTGTCATTATCTGTACCCGTTGCCACAGACTTCGTAGAGAAGGTGTAGAGCGGGTTCCAGTTGTTGTCCGCTTGACTTGTTTCAGAAACATCCGCGATCAAAGGCGAGTACTTTTCATATGCCTTGGAGATCCTTAGTTTCACACGTGCTTTACTAGGGATCAGTCCATCTTCAACGGAAAGCATCGGGAAGTCATCATTCGAGAGCGAAGATCCGACCCATGTACATGCTCTGAAAACCCTTCTGACGTTCGTTGTAGAGTTGTCTGCCTCTAAGTTGTTATACAGATACGTTCCTGCATCATACGAAGGCATACGGTTAGAAGAACCTTCCTCAAATTGAGAGTTCTTGAAGACGTAAATCCAGTGCTGTCCACCTGCGTATACAGCGCCTCCTTGGCCTCCTCCTCCGCTATAAATTCTCGCAGAAGGGTTGAAGATCATGTCGTTTCCGTTGTCTGCGCCCAACCAAGAATCCTCTCCGAATGCCATGTTTAGGCGTTCTCCCGTACCCACGTCAATCGCATATCCGGGGAACCAACTCATCCCCACCGGTTGACCCCCACTGGGGTTCGCCTCAGAAGCGTTGTAACCTTGGTCGCCAGGCTGACGTCCTTTCTTATCTACAGATGCATGACGACGTAGTCGCATTTTCTCCGGATCATCACCGTCATAGGCTTTTTGAGCAAGCGCCTCTACGGGCTGCATCTCAAGAACAGGGCAACGCGTCCAAAGCGCTCTGTCGCTTGTAAAGACAACATCCACATTGTTCAACCCACTGATCCCAGAGAAAGGACTGAGGTCACCCTCGAGGCCTTTGATCGTAGGTGCAATGTTCGGTATCTGAACGGTTTCTCCCGTTAAAAGGGTCACGTCATCTGTGAAACTCACAAGACAGTATGGGGACCAAGTACCGCCGAGAATGCCCTCGTACTTCTCATCCTCATCAAGCGGATTGCCCGCTTTAATGTCGTTATATACAACCTCTTCCTCGGATTCAGTATCTCCTTCCTGTGTTCCAGCACGGATCCAGTTCAGAAGATCGAATCCTTCAGAGTCAGGAATACCTAACAACCAAGGTGCCGAAGGATTGTCAAACTCAATAGAGGATGTCAATGGTTCAGAGAAGTTTCCGCTGTTTGGATACTGATACTGATGAAGTGTAATACTTAGGCCCCAGTCTAAAAGGAGCTCCTCATTTAGGATGTTAAGTGCTTTTGTAGAGGTGCGTATCGATTTAAGCGAATCTCCAGTCTCTTCAAGAAGTGTTTTATTCGTGAGGATCCAATTGGACTCGTCCGCATCTTCTAAATCGGAGTCGCTCGCATTCACACGAAGCTCAAACTCAGCATCGGGAACCCTGAGAGGGTCGATCACGCGGATGTTTACAGGTGAACCATTGCCAGCGTATGTGAGCTGTGCAACACGTCCGTTTGCACTTTCTAAAATGGCGGTCTCACTGTCCGTCGAAAGTTCGATGACGTTGTCGCCATTTCCTTTACCCTCAAGGCGCGTCACGTCAACACC
>CAJQPF010000088.1 GCA_905480095.1 uncultured Flavobacteriales bacterium | reverse complement strand
GTCAACATTAAAAAGGGACAATTTCTATCCGCAGAATCGATGATTCACGCAGTTCAAAAGGTAAGAGATGCTGGAAATGAAGATGTTTGGGTAACGGAGAGAGGCACAACGTTTGGGTATGAGGATCTTGTTGTCGATATGAGAGGGATTCCCGTGATGCGTACGTTTGCCCCAACGGTCGTCGACCTGACCCATAGCCTCCAACGTCCCAATCAAAGTTCTGGCGTGACAGGGGGGACACCTCATTTCATTTCCCCACTAGGTCGCGCAGCTGTTGCTGCTGGCGCTGATGCGGTCTTTATAGAAACACACCCACGACCTTCAGAAGCACGATCTGATGGCGCGAATATGCTTCATTTAGATCACCTACCTTCTCTTCTCAAAACACTTTCAAGTATTCACGAATCTGTACGTTCATGAAATATACATTAAGCCTATTCATTTTTGCTTTTGCGTTTTCAGCAGCTACACTTTCAGCCCAAAGCGAGATCCAAATTCGCGTTGTCGGCGGTCCCCTTGTAGACGAAGCAAATGCTGTGATTCCTCTCAGTAACAGCACATATGTTGTAGGCTCAACTTCAAGTCATGCAGACGGAACTGTCAGAGGTTATATCATTCATTATGATGCCGATTTTCAATTTGCCTGGAGTATGCTTACTCCCTTCGGATCGCCTGTAGAGCAAGCGGTGGATGCATGGGACAATGTGCCTTCTGGCAGCAGCGGAGACCTTACGGTGCTTTCACAAAGGCTCGGCGAAAACGACGCTTACAACATCGTGCTGCACACGATAAAAAATCTAGGGAATTCTGGCGCAATCGTAGAAACCACAGAAGTGATGCATCCCTTGAATCAAGATCCCGTGTCTGCCGTTAATTGGCAAGGAAGTAGATGGGCGATAGGCAATGTTGAAGGAGACGGGTGGCTGCTTGATATTGATGCACCCTCGTCTGTTCAAGGTGCTTCATACCTGACATGGGGTCACCCAGTCATTTCTGAACATGTCGAATCGGCCAGTGTTTATGGCGATACATTGTTTGTCGCTGGATCCACAGAGATTGATGGGGTATTGCAATCTACTGTGTGGGCATGGGGCCCCGATGGGAGTCCTATATGGGCCAGAATTTCTCCGGATACTGGAACTTTTGGTGAGAACGTTGCAAACGATATTACTAGTGGTCCTGATGGTCTGGTGCTCATGTACACCTACGAAAGAGAGGATTTGCCACTGGGACACCGTGTCATGCATCTTGAGGTTGAGAATGGAACCCCAGGTGCGCCTGTGGATGCTTCTTCAGATGATTTTATGGAGGGATGTAACATTGCTTGGGCTGACAACCAACTTGTATCGTTGTCTCATGTAGACTTTGAAACCGGGACTGAATCCGACATGTTTCTTACTTGGCTTGGTACCTATGGTGGCTATATCAGTTCGGGCATTTTAGGAACAAACTTCGCAGATGAGCCGAGAGATCTGAAAGTGGATGATCAGGGCAGGATTTGGGTGCTTGGCGTGACGCATGGATTCCTTAATGGGTCATCAAGTATTTGCGTCTATCGTCTTGATTCCATCGATGTTATTCCAAATATTTCATCTGTTAGCCCAGGCCTAGGCATTAAGAATGACCCCATTTTCCTCAACTCAGTAGGCGTGAGTTCGCCATCCTTTCACAAAAACGACCTCACACTCTTTCCGAACCCTTGTTCCTCGAGTTCGAGCGTGTCGATTTCGCATGTCGAACAAGATTTTGGGGGATTAGAAGACATGGTTTGGTCTGTTTATACTTTGGATGGTCAATTGCACAAGGAAGGTTACTCGGATGTCATAGACTGTGCAGGCCTTGCGGTTGGTGCATACGTTGTTTTAATCACATCAGCGACCCAGGTTTCACGCTTGCCTCTCCAAATCATACATTAATCTGTGAAAAACGTTCCTTTTCATTTTCTGTTGTTTTTTGTTATTGGCTTTGCAATGGTGGGCTGTTCTTTTCTTTCAGACTTACCTAACATTCAGCCTCATGCAAAAACAACTGGCTTTACAGTGTCCTCCTTTACCATGCAGTCCATGCACCCAGGGGTAGAAATGAATTTGTGGAAGACCGTGACATACCGTATAGAAGTTGATGCTCTTTTTCCTGAGGGTTCTCACGATTTCGAGCTCTTCGTAGACTCTATAGCTGTGCCAGCTTCATTAATTAGAGATAGGAATGGTATTCCATTTGATAATTCCAAAAGGGAGCGAACCCAAGTGAAGTTTAAATCGAACAGACATTTTTATCGACCCGGCTCTTCGGGAGCGATGAACCTTAAAGAGGAAAAGTACGCTGCTTCAGGGGTTGTCATCGAAGATGGATCGTGTTGGTTGACATTCATGTCGTCGTCAAATCGCTTGATTCGCTGGGATCTCGGCGTCCCCACCCCGCTATCTACGATATACGCTCCCTGAGAAAACACTTGATGCGGTAATTCTTGATTTCTTTACTGGCGGGAATATCTCATGACTTTTTGTATTTTAGTCTCTAAATTCTTCTCACATGAAACTTCTTATTGCTGTTTTTTCTTTTTTGTGTTCGACCGTATTGTTTTCTCAAGAAAATACGGACTCCTTGCATTTTAATTATCTGAATAGTTCCTTGTCCTTGACTGACAAAGAGCAATCGCATTTTTGGGTCAAATATGATAAAATGCAAGAAGAACAGGCCCAGATTAAAACCCATCAACGTGACCTGAAGAAATCTTTGATGTTTGCCTTTGCGAAATCAGATAAAGAGATTAAAGCCATCATAGATCAAATCGCAGAACAGGACCTTTTAAAGGTTCGATTAAAAAGAGATTTTATTATTGATTGCGTCGATTATCTAGATGCAGAGCGGGCGATAAAATTCAGCATTTATGAAAAGAAATTCAAAAAAATGGCGAAGGTTGACAATTCAAAATAGCAATATTGGTTTATGATTGTCATAAATAATCCGCAGGTGAAAGCTTCAAAAAAGCCTACAATTCAGTTAAGACCATCGCGGTTTACCACAACCCACACGAAAGCGATGAGATGTTTTTATTTGAGGATGACAATATTGAAACAAATTTATAAAAGTGGGAGGAGCGAATAAAAGGAAATGAGGACGGAGAATTACACCCTACGGTGATCATTATGAAGATTGATGACAATACTTCGGAGTGTATTGTCTTAATCTCAGAAGGCTATGAAACCGTTTACGAAGTGCGGTCAATACTTTGCGAATTAGTTAACTTGTGCGTGTAATATTTGAGGTGTTGTATCTCTTAATTACCAAGATGAATTGCGTAGTTTTGCACTGCTTGATGTCAAGCATTTTTAGCCTCGTAGTACAATGGATAGTGCATGGGTTTCCGGTACCCAAAATCCAGGTTCGATTCCTGGCGAGGCTACTAAAGTTATTATATATAATAACTTTTAGACCTTTTTCAAGGTTCAGTTCTCATTTTCGGATTCTAGGACTTCATTCATTCTTTTTTCAAACTCGTTTGGCCATAATGCCTTTATTCTCTACTTGGGAAGTAACGTAATTCTGAATAGCTGTATCTTGTAAGTCTTAAAACTCCTACTATGAGATATTTACTTACTTCTTTGTTGTGTGTCTTTACGCTGTCTCTCACAGCTCAAGTTGACTGTCAGGGACCTGATTTCAACAATGATGGAACGATAGGCGCTGCAGATATCATTGTGTTTTTAAGCTATTATGGAGATGAATGGCCTTTGGCTCCTGAAATTAGTTGTGGGGAGACTATAGCACATCAAGATTACGCATACCAAACTGTACAAATCGGAGATCAGTGTTGGTTTGCTGAAAACTGTCGTTATCTGCCTTATGTTTCCAATCCTACTGATGAATCTGCCACTGAACCCTACTATTACGTTTATGATTACGAAGGAACTGATGTGGCAGCAGCAATGTCAACTTCTAACTACGCGACTTATGGCGTTCTATACAACTGGCCTGCCGTGATGACAGAAGGTATTTGTCCAAGTGGTTGGCATATCCCATCAGATGGAGAGTTTACCGAGCTCACTGACTTCTTAGGTGGAGAGGGTGTAGCAGGAGGTAAGATGAAAGAAGCTGGTTATGACCATTGGAATCAACCAAATACAGGAGCGACTAATTCAAGCGGTTGGACAGGTTTACCAGGCGGCTACCGCGACTCCGGTGCTTTCGTCAACGAAGGCTACTACGGGTACTGGTGGTCTGCTTCAGAGTCCGGTTCCTACTCTTGGAGACGTACTCTGTACGGCAACCTCGGCTATGTCCTCCGGTACGACGACGATCGAGACGTCGGCTTTTCTGCTCGTTGCGTCCGGGATTAAAAATTTGTACTTAAACAACGCAGTTGCGTTGTGTTCAAATTGTATTGTTATCTCGATTTGTGTGTTAGCATAAATCTAGATATTCAACGATTCAATTAGCCTTTAGAATTTTCGACAAATCCCCTTTAAACTCGTTCGATCTTCGTCCTCTTAGCTCTACTAAAGTGATTCTAAAGAATTCGTGTTCAGCTATAAAAGAGGATATACATAAAACAATAGTTGTATCGTTACCACATGTTATTTTATTCAACAATTACCTTCTTAGTAAATACCGCTTGATTATCTTTAACATATACT
>CAJQPF010000087.1 GCA_905480095.1 uncultured Flavobacteriales bacterium | reverse complement strand
GCCGGGCTCGCAAGTTAAGTTCAGCATAGACTGGTGGTATAACATCAACAACAGAATGGAGATCGGAGGTCGCTCCGGCTATGAGTACTTTGAGGAAAATGACAATTACCTGTATACCATTGCTCAATTCTATCCCCGATTGGCTGTTTACAGTGACAACGAAGGGTGGCAGAATAAGCAGTTTCTCGGGAATGGAGAGTTTACGGTTTGTTTTGGTGATTACAAGGTTGCCATTACAGTGCCTTCAGATCATATTGTAGCCTCTACAGGAGAGCTCACCAACCCAAAGTCTGTCCTTACCTCTAAGCAACGCAAACGTTTCGAACTCGCAAAAAACACAACAGATCAGCCGGTGATCATCGTCACAGAAGAGGAAGCGAGGAAAGCTGAGTTAACTAAGGAAAAGGGGATGAAAACCTGGATTTTTAGCGCAAAAAATGTCAGAGATTTCGGATGGGCTTCTAGTAGGAAGTTTATCTGGGATGCAATGGCTGTTCCTGTTGGGAAGTACCGTCCTCTGGCCATGAGTTTTTACCCAAAAGAAGGAAATCCACTTTGGGAGCAGTACAGTACGAAAGCAGTGGCCCAAACCCTGCGTACCTATTCAAAATATACGGTAGACTACTCGTATCCTGTGGCGATTTCAGTGCACACGAAGTGGATAGGGATGGAGTATCCCATGATATGTTTTAACGGTGGCAGGCCCTCAGCCGACGGCACCTATTCCCAAAGAACCAAGCACGGTATGATTTCTGTAATCATTCACGAAGTGGGCCACAATTTCTTCCCGATGATCATCAATTCTGACGAACGACAGTGGACCTGGATGGACGAGGGTCTCAATACATTTGTGCAGTATCTCGCCGAGCAGGAATTTGACAGAGATTATCCCTCACGTCGAGGAAGTGCGCGTGACATTACATCTTATATGGGAGGTAATAAAAAAAGTATTTCTCCGATCATGACGAACTCAGAGTCCATTTATCAATTTGGGCCAAATGCGTATGGTAAGCCATGCACAGCCCTCAATATTCTTCGGGAGTCAGTTATGGGGCGTGATTTGTTTGATTACGCATTTAAGGAATACAGCAGGCGTTGGGCGTTTAAACATCCGACTCCCGCGGACTTCTTTCGTACGATGGAGGATGCCTCTGGTGTCGATCTAGATTGGTTCTGGAGAGGATGGTTCTATACAAATGACCATGTCGATATCGCCCTTGACAATGTGAAATGGATGCAAATTGACACTCAAAATCCCGATACGGAAGCAGCGTTTAATCAATCTGTATCAGATAATGAACCCTCTGACATCTCGCATTTAAGAGATGCCATCGACACGCCTGAAACATACCTTGAAGTGGATCCTACTTTAAATGATTATTACACCACAACGGGCAAATTTGAAGTTCTGGAATTAGACAGAGTTGAGTATAGAGAGATGCTTGACGGTCTTTCGGATGATCAAATTGCACTTCTTTCAAGTGGGAAGAACTTCTACGAAGTTACTTTTCGCAACCTAGGTGGATTGGTCATGCCCTTAATTATAGAATTCGAATATGAGGATGGCGAAAAGGAAATCCGTCGCATCCCCGCTGAGATTTGGAAAATGAGTGAGCCTACCGTCACGAAAATATTTGGTACAGACAGACCGGCAGTAAGAATCGTACTCGATCCATATTTAGAAACAGCAGACTGTGATCTCTCGAACAACAGCTGGCCTCCACGTCCTGAGCCGACTCGATTTGAAATCTTCAAGCAACAAGGCAATGGCTACAATCGATACGGAGCTCAAGGGGACAATCCCATGCAACGTGCCCGTCAGAATGACGAACTCTTAAAAGAAGGTGCAAAGAAGGAAAGCGGAGAGTAAGAAAATCTTATGAGAGCATAAGGATTGCGATGCTCATACAACCTATTGCTAAGCCAGACCAAGTGATTTTACTTGGTCTGTCTTTGTATATGGCGACAGCAGCCAATGTGCTGAAGATGACAACGCCCAAATTGACACCAGGAATAAGTACTGATTTATCTATACCCGGAGTGCTGTAAGCGCCAATTAAGAAGAACAGAGAGCCGAAGTTGATCACCCCAAGCAGTAAACCCGCCAGCACATCGTTTCTTGATGGGGGGAGTGTGTTTTTCTTTGAGAGTGCGATGACAGACCCCACAACAAAGGCTGTTGTAAAGGGGACAGACGTGAAAGCCATCGCGTGTTCTGTTGTTGGGATATGTATGGGGTTGCTGAACCAGGCAAAGACAAGGTCTATGGCGCCACTTCCGACAAAGATGATGATTGGCAACATGAATGCCCATTTGGAATGACTGTGATGTTTGGAGTCATCTCCTAGCGAGCTGATCAAGATTGCAACGAGCGCCAAAGAAAGGGCGATGAGCTTTTTTGTTGTGAGAACATCCGTGGGGTCAATGATTAGAAAAATGGCCACTGGAATCACCAAGCTGAGTTTTGATGCGATTGAAGAAACGGCAACCCCTAATTCAGCAGTGCATTTGGCCATTAAATTGAATAAAAACAAAAATCCCAAACCCATGGCCATTGTTAAAAAAAACCAAGGCATCTCATAGGCGGTTTTCATCATCGGTAGTCCGCCAGAGAGCGTCCATCCGAGTGTTGAGGCCACTCCGTAATTGATCACGATCGCATAGTAACGATTCACGCCCCATTGCTCAAAAGCTCTGAAGGTGAGAAATACGCCACCTGTACTAAGGATGCAGAAAATAATATTTAGCATTGTCTAATATATTGTTTCCTTACATCCACTCCAACATGCATTTCCGTAAACTTCCCATGTGTTGTTTGTGGGAGTTTAGGCGCTTTTAAGCCAGTGTTTAATTTTTCATGGCTGATGAAAATCTCGATGTCGTCATAACAGTCAGAATCGAGGAACTTTTGGAGTGTGGCGGCACCTCCCTCTACAAGAATGCTATGAATCCCTTCAGACTTGAGCTTTTTGAGCCAGTCCTTAGGGTTTGTTGTGAGCCAAGGCAACACTTTAATGTTTTCTATTTCAAGTGTCCCTCGATGTCCTTCTTCCTCACAAAGCACCCATGTTTCTCCTTGTTCTCGGATCATGTTCAAGGCTGAATAATCCAGTTCCAGGCGAGGGTCGATGATCAATCGCGTGGGGTTGTTTCCTTCAGCATGTCTCACCGAAAGAGATGGGTTGTCAACCTCAACAGTGTTTTTTCCTACGAGGATGGCTTTGTTGTTTGCTCTTAATTGATGAACGACCTTCTGGGTCTGCATAGCGGTTATGGGGATTGAACCCCTTCCTTTCTTTGCCTTAATCTCGGGATCTATATACCCATCTACGCTTTGTGCCCATTTCAGGGTGACATACGGTCGGGTAAAAAGATTGTCCTGTAGTGCGATGAATTTCCGGTTCAATGTGCGGGCTTCTTTTTCGAGGACGCCCACCAGAACTTCAACCCCTGCCTCCCTCAACCGTTCAAACCCCTTTCCAAACACGTTGGGATTGGGGTCCTTCATCGCACAAACGACCCTTCCTATATTTCTCGCAAGCAGCAAGTCCACACAGGGGGGTGTTTTTCCGTAACAATTACAGGGTTCCAGATTAATATAGGCTGTGGCGCTTTGAAGTTGTTCCTGAGTATGGTCAGGGATTTGAGCAAACGCATTCACTTCAGCATGCGCGCCTCCAAATTGTTCATGAAACCCCTCACCAATCATGACCTCATCGAGAACGATCACGCAACCCACCATAGGGTTGGGCAGGGTATGCGCACTTCCTAGTTCGGCAAGCTCAATGGCTCTCGCCATCCAAACGGCATCTTTTTCAAGAGATTCCATCTGCGTTTTGAAGTGAAGCTTGCAATGTGTTTTCGAGCAGTGAGGCGATGGTCATCGGACCTACACCACCAGGTACGGGAGTAATCCAACTGCATTTTTGAGCAACATTGTCATAATCTACATCTCCTGTTAATCGACTTCCAGATTTACGCGTTGAATCAGGAATTCTATTTATTCCGACATCAATGACGATTGCACCTTCCTTGACCATGTCTGATGTAATAAAATGTGGTTTCCCAATTGCCGCGATTAATATGTCGGCTTTCAGGGTATGTGATTTTAAATCTACAGTCCTGCTGTGACATTGGGTTACTGTGCAATTTCCAGGTTCGGAATTTCTAGAAAGCAGGGAAGACATCGGGTTGCCCACAATGTCACTTCGCCCAATGACAACGGCATGCATGCCTTCAGTAAGGATTCCGTGTCTTTTAAGTAAGGTCATAATCCCAGAGGGGGTTGCCGGTAAAAATGTGGGAAGTCCCAATGACATTTTTCCAACATTCACAGGATGGAATCCATCTACATCTTTTCTCGGATCGATTGCTTCGATGATCTGTGTGGCATCAATGTGGTCGGGTAGGGGGAGTTGCACAATAAACCCATCAACAGACGTGTCATTGTTTAAATCTTGAACAATGTCTAACAGTTCGGTTTGGCTGATCTCTTTGCCTCTCTCAATCGTGGAGCTCTCAAACCCAGCTTTTGCACATGCTTTCACCTTGTGCCCCACGTAAGCACGACTTGCAGGATCCATACCTATTAGTACTGCAGCCAGATGTGGTCTTTTTCCACCCGCTGCAATCACTTCAGTGACCTCAGCTGCGATTTCTTCTTGCAACGCGATAGATGTTGCTTTCCCATCTAAAATATTCATCTTCCTCTTCTCATTCCCGGCATCGGAATTCTTCCTTTTCCACCACCCTTATTCATCATTCCCATGACTTTCTTCATGTCTTCAAATTGTTTCAAGAGTTTATTGACCTCTTCAACCTGTGTTCCGCTCCCTCTTGCAATTCTCTTTTTTCTGCTTAAGTCCAAACTCTTAGGGGCAAGTCTTTCTCCTGGTGTCATCGATCTTATAATGGCTTCGACTTGATTAAAGGCATTGTCATCGATATCTACATTTTTCAGTGCTTTACCCATGCCTGGCATCATTCCCAAAAGATCCTTGACGTTACCCATTTTGCGAATTTGCTGAATTTGACCTAAAAAGTCTTCTAAGTCAAATTTATTCTTGCGAATCTTATCCTCGATGCGCTTCGCCTCTTTTTCATCGACGACCTTCTGAGCTCTTTCAACAAGGGTCACCACATCTCCCATGCCTAAAATCCGCTCAGCCATACGATTTGGGTGGAAGATCTCGAGGGCATCCATTTTCTCTCCCACACCGACGAATTTAATCGGTTTGCCGACAATGCTGAATATCGAAAGTGCCGCACCTCCACGTGCATCTCCGTCTAGTTTGGTGAGGATGACGCCGCTGAAATCAATTTTGTCGTTAAAGGCCTTGGCTGTCTGAACGGCATCTTGTCCACTCCATAACTTACGACAATAAGTGGAATCACCTTCAAGGCACCAACCATCATCTTC
>CAJQPF010000086.1 GCA_905480095.1 uncultured Flavobacteriales bacterium | reverse complement strand
CTGTAGCGCTGACCGCTTTAAGTGACGAGGAAGTCATTCATAAAGAAGAAAATGGACATCTTTACTATGTCAGATATAAGATTGTCGGAACACAAGATGAGTGGATTACTGTTGCGACAACAAGGCCTGAAACCATTTTAGGCGATACTGCGATTTGCGTCCATCCAGATGATGAGAGGTACAAGCATCTCCATGGCAAAAAAGCCATCGTCCCAATTTGCAATCGAGAAATCCCCATCATTCAAGATGATTATATCGATCTAGAATTTGGTACGGGGTGTTTAAAGGTGACTCCTGCGCATGATGTCAATGACTATGAACTTGGGGTGAAGCATAATCTTGAGGTAATCAATACGATTGCAGCCGATGGCACGATGAGTTCTGATGCAGGCAAGTATGAAGGAATGGATCGCTTTGTAGTAAGAAAACAAATTGCCAAGGATATTGGTGAATTGGATGGGCTTGTTAAGGTTGAGGACTACACAAATAAAGTGGGGAGAAGCGAGAGAACCGATGCCATTATTGAGCCAAGGTTGTCGCTTCAGTGGTTCATGGCTATGGAGAAGCTCGCCAAACCGGCGTTAGATCATGTGATGGATGATACAATTAAGTTTCACCCAGCTAAGTTTAAGAACAGCTACAGGCATTGGATGGAGAACATCAAAGATTGGTGTGTAAGCAGACAGCTTTGGTGGGGACATCGGATACCTGCATGGTACTTCGGAGATGGGGAAGAAGATTTCGTGGTCGCGAAGACCCAAGAGGAGGCGTTAGAGCTCGCAACAAAGAAAGCGGGACGACAGATAACGAAAGCAGAAATAAAGCAGGATGAGGATGTTATGGACACTTGGTTTAGTTCATGGATTTGGCCGATACAAGTGTTTGATGGTCTGCATCAAGAAGAAGAAGTTGATTACTATTACCCGACGAATGACTTGGTAACAGCACCAGAAATTATGTTTTTCTGGGTGGCGAGGATGATCATGAGTGGCTATCACTACAGGGATCTTCCACCGTTTAAAAATGTATACTTTACTGGAATTGTCAGAGATGAGAAGGGAAGGAAAATGTCAAAGAGCCTGGGTAACAGTCCTGACCCTATTGCGCTCATGGAGAAATATGGAGCAGATGGTGTAAGGGTAGGGATGCTGCTTACATCCCCAGCAGGGAATGATTTGCCATTTGACGAAAAATTATGCGAGACAGGAAGAAATTTCTCAAATAAAATATGGAATGCCTTCAGACTGGTTAAAGGCTGGAAGATCGATGAGGATAAAGCGCAACCGCAGTCTTCTGCCCTCGCAGTAGAATGGATGGAAAGCCGAACAAATGCAGCGCTAAAAGATCTCGAGTCTCAATATGGAGAGTTCAGATTGAGCGAGGCTTTAATGACAACTTATAGGCTTGTTTGGGAGGAGTTTTGTAGCTGGTATTTAGAACTTGTAAAGCCCCCATATGGTGAGTCAATTGATCGAAAAACATTGGATGCAACGTTCGTTCATTTCGAGACTTTGGTCAAAGTACTTCATCCTTTTATGCCCTTCTTAACAGAAGAGGTTTGGCACTGGTTGGGGGAAAGGGAAACACCACAACACGCACTCATTGTGACTTCATGGCCTGTAGCAGGAGAGGTGGATTCAAAAATCATTCAAGACTTCGATCTGTTAAAAGAAATTGTTGGTGGTGTGCGAAACATCAGGAAGGACAATGGTATCTCGAACAGAGAAAAACTACAACTGAAGTTACACAGATCAGAAGGTTATCCTGAGAGAATCAAAACATCTGTTGAGCATTTAACGAATCTTGATTCCACAACGGATGTTGATGATAAAGTTGAAGGAGCTTATGGGTTTATGGTCGGTAGACATCGGTTCTATATTCCGTTCGGAGATAGCTTTGATGTTGATGCCGAGAAAGTGAAAATTCAAAAGGATTTGGTGTATCAGGAAGGGTTTCTCAACATCGTTAGAAAGAAACTCTCCAATGAACGTTTTATCAGCGGAGCCCCTGAAAAAGTGATTGAAATTGAGAAAAACAAGGAGCAGGATGCACTCGCAAAAATCGCTATTTTAAAAGAGAAATTATCTGACTTGTGTTGAGATGGAATCGGAACCAAGAGATTTACTGCATTATGAAATACAGGGCAAAATAGATGCGCCTTGGCTTGTATTTGTTCATGGTGCGGGTGGGTCAATTAAGACTTGGAAATTTCAAATTGACGATCTCGCAAAAGATTTCAGGCTGCTTCTTATTGACCTTCGTGATCACGGTTTTTCAAAAAACATTCAGCCTTCCTTCGATTCGTATGATTTTGATATCGTCGGAAATGATGTGATTAAAGTCCTCGATGTTCTCAAGATTACAAAAGCCCACTTTATTTCTTTAAGTATTGGATCAGTGATTCTACAAAAAATAGATATTCTCAGACCAAAACTTATTGATAAGATGGTGATGGCGGGTGCTATTTTTGACGGAAGCAAATTCATGCATGCATTTGTTCATAGTGGTAAAATCCTCACTTATATTCTACCATATAGAGTGTTCTACTCCCTATTTAGCTTTATTGTATTGCCTAGAAAAAACCACAGATTAAGCAGATATATCTTCAGGCGACAAAGTATGAGGATGAATGTTGTAGAGTACTTAAAGTGGATTGAATTGTACAAGCCATTTTTTATACTTATAAAAGAATACGTAAGGCGTCAAATAGAGACACCTTGCCTCGTTGTTATGGGCGATCAAGATCATATCTTCTTTAAATCAGCAAAGAATTTTACGGAACATCAAAAAAACGCACATTTAACATTGATTAAGGGGTGCGGACATGTTGTAAGCATAGAAAGTCCGAAACCATTTAATAAAATAGCTTCGGACTTCCTGAAGGGGGTGGATGTTCCTGATTCAGTTCAATCTGAACCTGTTCCGTACAAATGGTCTGACTTGAAAAATCTAAAAGCCAGGGCTTAGGTATGTTAATTTAGTTACGTGCAAGGTACCCTGAGACACTTTCGTCAGTTTCTGTCATCGCTTCTTTTCCCTTGTTCCAATTGGCAGGACAAACCTCACCTTCTGTTTCAACATGAATTAACGCATCGAGCATTCTGAGTGCTTCATCAACATTACGTCCAAGAGGGAGATTGTTGACAAGCTGGTGCTGAACAACGCCGTCTTTGTCGATTAAGAATAAACCACGGTATGCGATAAGCTCGTTGTCGCTGATTAAGTTTCCTTCGTCATCATAGTCGTACATGCCAGTAAGCACGTCGAAATTTGTGGAGATGGTTTTTGCAGTGTCTGCAACAAGAGGGTATGTGATGCCCTGGATTCCACCATTGTTTTTAGGCATACGTAAATACGCGGCATGACTCTCTGCTGTATCAGTAGAACAACCTACAATTTGGCATCCTCTAGTTTCGAATTCAGACAGTTTTTCTTGGAAAGCGTGTAGCTCGGTAGGACAAACGAATGTGAAGTCTTTTGGGTAGAAAAATAAGATGACGTACTTGTTGTCGAGGTATTGCTCTAAAGAGAAATCGCCAACAATTTCGCTGCCGTTAAGAACAGCTGCTGATGAGAAATAAGGTGCTTTTTGACCTACTAAAACTGCCATGATGATTGTGGGGTATTTAAATGATGGCACAAAGATAACTGAACCCTATCTTAGTTGTATTATTTCAAGGATGAAGTTTGCAGCAATAGATATCGGTTCGAATGCAGTGCGCCTCTTAATCAAAGAGGTGAACATCACTAATGATGTCAGTGATGTCAGGAAAGTCAGCTTCACACGCGTGCCTCTTCGTTTGGGCGAAGATGTTTTTGAAACAGGAAGGATTTCAAATAAAAAGGCGAGGAATCTGGTAAAGGTGATGCGGGCTTTTTGGTATTTGATGGATGTGTATGAGATAGAATGGTTTCGGGTCTGTGGGACCAGTGCCATGAGAGAAGCAAAAAATGTTGATGAAGTTTGTGAACTGGTTCTGAGGGAGGCAAATGTTAAGATTGAATTGATTAAGGGGCAAGAAGAAGCCGATTTAATCTTCAGGAATTTCAGTGTTGCAAACTATAAATCAAACGCTGACTTCCTGTATATAGATGTGGGAGGAGGTTCTCTTGAATTGACCTTGATTCGTGATGGAAAGAGAATAAGAGGTCAGTCTTTTAAAATTGGAACAATACGTACCATCAAAGGCATGGTAGAAGATGGTGAGTGGGATGCCGTTGCAGAGTTTGTAAAACACGTTTCGCAAGTCTCTGTTAAGATTCTGTCCATTGGTACAGGAGGAAATATTAACCGAATACAGCGCATTATCCGTAACCCCAAAAACACGCCTATTTCTCTTTCTAAAATTGAAGAGATAAAGGATGCACTCAAGGCATATTCTTTTGAAGATAGAGTAGAGAAGTTTTCGCTCAAGCCGGACAGAGCTGATGTGATAGTTCCGGCAGCCGAAATCTACATCCGGATTATGAAATTGGCGAAATCAAACAAGATCATCGTACCTAAAGTAGGTCTTTGTGATGGGATTATTCTTCAGATTCACGAGGAATATCTGGCTTCTAAGAAGGAAGGGTAACAACAGTTGGCGGCTGTTATTTCAAGTTACGTGTGAGAAATGCATCCACTTCGTAAATGCGTTTGGGCTTAAGCACAATCTCTCCTTTAGAATCAATCAAAAAGTAAGTCGGTGTGGCTGTAATCTTATAGTCTTTCACTATAGGACTGTCCCAACCTTGAAGTTGGCTTACATTGAGGTACTGCATGCCACGTGATTCAATAACGTCGGACCAGCTCTTTCTCGCTTGGTCAATTGAGACACCTATTGTTTCGAATCCCTTGCTGTGATATTCGGCATACAATGGGATCAATACGGGTATTTCCTGTTCGCATTTGTGACACCATGAAGCCCAAAACATGACGAGTGTGTATTTATTTTCTGACGCAGTCTCCATTAAATTCACATTGCCTCCGGTATAAGATTCTATGACAAAGTTAGGAGGCGTCTTGCCTACCTGGAGGTTAATGATCCCTTGAGCACGTTGACGGATGACATCACTTAAATCTGCGCCACAATCCTCATCGAAAATGTAATTATCTAAGATGTACTGGCATATATCCTCCTTTCCAGTGTTATAAAACCCATCAAGCATTGCGTAAAGGGCGCTTTCTAATGTCTTGGGGTTAGGCTCAAAGTGCGCTTTAATAATGTCAATACAAGCAAGGAAACCACTTTCTTCACCTTTGCTGAACTTCACCATCATGCCTTGAATTCGGTCACTGATTGCGAGCGTGTGTATCAAACTGTTGTCCAAAGGGTCCATGTCTTCAAAATACCTCCCCTGTGTAGATGGATACTTTGGGTTTTTCCAGGACAAAACTTTCGCAGCGTAGGTGCCTGAATATTGGTCAATCAGGTTGTGCTGAGATTGCACCAGCTCTAATTCCTTACCTTTTATTTGCTCTTCAATTCTAGATCGGAATGGACTGTCTTTTAAGCCTTTTCTGAGATTTTTTATCTCATTCTTATTGATGTTCTCTAATTTGATATACGCATTCCAGGCTGTGTTTTCAGCTGAGCCAGGCGTTAATTTGGTGCCATTAAGTCTGCTTGATTTGAAATCAATATAAACATCACTTTCATCCGGATTGAGGATTATTTGAGTTTTGTTGTTTGCCTTTCCATTAAGCACAAGCTCATAAAATCCACGGCTTACTTCCATATTTGGAAATGAAAACTGTCCACCTTTAATCAAGGCACTGTCGAGCAATGCTTTGTTTCGGGCTTCCGTGACATAGAGGTGTATAATGGATCCTTCAGCAGCTTTGACATTGCCGCTAAGGGTTACTTTCCCTGTTTTGTCCCCTCTGTTCTGATCATTTGTGCCATTTTTGTATCTAGGTGATACTTGGTCTGTCTGATTTTCTGCAGAGTGGTTTTCAGTATCAACGGTCTTTGTTTGAGAGACCTTTGAGGAGGTAGGAGCGGGAGCGCTATCATTGCAAGCAGATAGCACAATAAGTAAGGTGCTTGCTATCCAAGTCATTGTTTTCATGTTTGAAGTATTATCAATGCCAAATAAAGGTAGACACAAGATACAAATTACATTTTAATTATTTATTAAATGAACTTGAGCCAGATTTTGGTTTGGGAGTGTTCCCTTTAAATTTCTGTTTTTTAAAGCCACCTTTCTTATAGCCTTCATTCTTAAACCCACCGCGATTGCTGCTGCTGCCTCTGTTGTCACCGCTGCCTCTCTTGTATCCGCCGCCACCTCTGTTGTCGCTTCTATCCCTGTTGTATCCGCCGCCATCTCTGTTGTCGCTTCTGTCCTTGTTGTATCCGCCACCAGCTCTGTTGTCGCTTCTGTCCCTGTTGTATCCGCCACCAGCTCTGTTGTCACTTCTATCTCTGTTGTATCCGCCGCTTCCTCTGTTTTCGCTTCTGTCTCCTCTGTTTTCACGATTTCCATAGCGATTTCCACCCTCTCTGTTTCTTGGAGGGCCAAAAGAAGATCCTTTATACCCATCATTACGACCATCTCTTCTTGAATTATTCTCGGATGGTTTCCCGTATCCATCAGAAGAAGATCCGTTGTTCGAGACACTTGCCCTTCTGTCACCTCTGCCTTTGTTATCTCTTTCAAAACGTCTGGGAGATCTTTCTCTGTTGTCTGAAGAACCGTAAGAAGATCGGCTAGAAGATCTCGATCCACCTCCACTGCCCCCATATCCACGACCACGACCACCTCCGCGGTTGCGACTGTTTTTCTTGCCACCTCCTTTAGTCATAACCATGCCTACAGGGTCCATAGGCATGTTGTAAGGCTGGTCAGTCACCAGTTCGATTTCACGATCTAGAAGTTTTTGAATGCCTCTTAGGTGGTTGCGTTCCTCACCTTCATTACAGAATGAAATGGCAGTTCCTTCTCGTCCAGCTCTACCTGTTCTTCCGATCCGGTGAACGTAACTCTCACTCAAATTAGGTAATTCAAAATTAAATACGTGGCTCAGATCATCAACATCAATACCCCTTGATGCGATATCAGTTGCAACTAAAACCCTTACTCTTCCTTTCTTAAATCTTTTAAGCGCTTTTTCTCTTGCAGGTTGAGATTTGTTCCCATGAATTGCTTCAGATGGAATGTTGTTGTTTTGGAGATGTCTAACAACTTTATCTGCACCGTATTTTGTTCTTGTGAAGACCAGCGCATTTGAAATCTCATCATTTTCTAGCAGGTGGACGAGCAAATCTTTTTTATCAGATTGGCGGACGTAATACACTTTCTGTTCTACAGTTTCTGCAGCAGAGCTCACCGCAGCAATTTGAATGCGTAATGGATCATTCAAAATAGAAGAAGATAGACTTCTAATATTGTCAGGCATTGTTGCTGAAAAGAAAAGCGTTTGTCTATCTGATGGACATTGCTTGATAATCTTCTTAATGTCGTGAATGAATCCCATGTCTAGCATGGTGTCTGCTTCATCTAGAACGAGGACTTCTACGTCACCAAGGCGAATATGCCCTTGATTACACAAATCGAGCAACCTTCCTGGTGTCGCAATTAAAATATCGATACCTCTGCGAATCGCATCAACCTGTCTTCTTTGAGGTATTCCACCAAAAACCACAGTGGAACGAAGTTTAGAGTTTTTGCAATAATTCCTAACGTTGTCGTCGATTTGAGACGCGAGTTCACGGGTAGGAGTGATGATTAATGCTCTAATGGGCTTTGACTTCCCTTGTGACTTTGAGGCTCTCTCCCCAAGTAGATGAATGATCGGAAGCGTAAACGCTGCTGTTTTTCCTGTTCCAGTTTGTGCACTTCCCAGAAGGTCACGACCTTCTAATACGCTTGGGATTGCTTGTTCTTGAATGGGTGTTGGCGTATCATAGCCGAGTTGCTGAATGGCATCGATGATCGAATCACTCAGGCCTAAATCTTTGAAAGACATAGATGAAAATATATGGTCGCAAGAAAACGTTTGCGAGTAACGTACCGAGTCTGAATATGGCGCGTGCCGACAACGGGTGAAACACGCATGCGATTTCTAACGCGGTGCAAAAGTACAAAAACTTTCACTTTAAAAAAAAACTATGCTGTAGGAGCGGGTTTTCCTAAGCTTTTTAGCATAGCTGTATGTAGTTTCAGCGCTTGTCCGAAAGAAACATCAGCTCTGTATGGGAGTCCAAATTCCTTAGCAGTCCTTTTAACGATAGGCGCAATCTTCCTGTAATGTAGGTGACACATATTGGGGAAGAGGTGATGTTCTATTTGGTAATTCAATCCTCCACACAGCCAAGTTAGCATGCGCGACTTCACGCCAAAGTTGGAAGACGTTTGAAGTTGGTGTTGAAGTCTGTCAGTCCCTAACGTCTTATTCTCTTCACCATCGTGAAATACATGATGTTCGAGTACATGAGCCGGTTGGAAAATAATGGCCATCAGAAACCCTCCCACGATGTGCATAACAAGCCATCCAAGGATCACTTTCCACCATGCGATATCCGTGAGAATGATCGGAAGTGCGATGATATAGAAATAATAGAAAAGCTTTGTAAACACCATATAGATTGCAAGTCTTCCAGTAGACTTTCCAGTCGTCTTAATCAGGTCTTTCTTCTTGTATCTCGCAAGTGCTTGCCAATCTTTCGAAATCATCCATGAAACAGTCATGAGACAATAGAAAAACCATGCATAAATATATTGGAATCGATGTATCTTATAGAGTGGTTTATTTGGGTTGAATCGAAGGACTGTAGCTGGGTCGATGTCTTCATCCAATCCATTGATATTCGTGAATGAATGATGCAATATGTTGTGTTGTATGCACCACATGTCAGAATTGCCACCGACAAGATCAATTGTTTTGCCCATGAGTTTATTCATCCATGGTTTCGTACTGTACGCACTGTGGTTTCCGTCGTGCATAATGTTTAAGCCTATTCCGGCCAATCCAAACCCCATGGCTACTTCCGCAATCCAAAACCAAGCTCCACCACCTGTCACCCCGAACGTGAAAAGGGCCCATGGGATGAAGTAAAGAGAGAGCATCAAAAGAGACTTGAGCA
>CAJQPF010000085.1 GCA_905480095.1 uncultured Flavobacteriales bacterium | reverse complement strand
TTCGCAGCAGCAGACGGCGAATTCGAGAATGAATCCTATGTTGAAGACTTGATGATGCGAGTGTTCGACCCCGCAGGTCATATAGACAAGTCTGTGAAGCTTGAGTCACCTTTGAGAATGAAAGGGGTGAACAAGCGGAACTTAGACCACGTTCTTGTTCGTGTTCCAAACTCTGTCGATTCAGCCCGAGCACTTCATACCATGCTCAACCGAGTTCTTGATGATTACGAAGTCATCCTGGCAGCAGGTCAGGGTGGTGACGCAGTGACCAATGTTCGAGAAGTAAAGAATAAGATTGCAGCAAACAATAAGACCGTAACAATCACTTGCGGGCGGTTTGAGACTGGAGTGACCATTCCAGAACTCGGAGCGGTGTTCTTATTCGATGGAGGCAAGTCGCCCGAGTCTTACAATCAGATGAACTTTAGAGCCTCAACGCCTCATAAATCAGAGTACTGGGATAAAGAGGACTTCTACGTCTTCGACTTCGACCCTCATCGAACTTTGGAGTTGGTTTATGTTACATCGATGATGGATAAGGAAGCAGGACAGGACATGGAGTCTGTCCTAGGTGAGTTCTTTGAGGTCGCACCAGTGCTAGTTCAGGCTGGAGTTAAGTTCGTTCAAGTCAAGCCGTCTGAGGTTATCGACTTTTACAACACCAGTATTTCGGATATGTCAACTCGGTTTGCTTCTGAATGGTGCATCAAGGATTGCTACGACGCTAAGGCACTTGCGGCACTATCTAGCATCTCTGCTTCGGGCAAGAAAAAGATTGAAAGAATCATTGCTGACAATCCTGATTTAGAAAAAGGAAAGCTGCGGAAGCTGATTGTCGGTTCATTGACATCGAAGAGCGACAAGGACGAGTTTAAGAAAACACGACAAAAACTTCAGGCTGTTCTTAAAAGATTGCCAATTGCAATCACTGTTCTCGGAGCAGTTGACCTGGATAGTCTGCTCGCCAGCGACTCTTCTATTTTTCAAGACATCACTGGTGTTACGACAGAAGAATATAAACACTTCTTGGATGTCAACATCATTGACAGAGACTGGCAGAAAGATTGCATCCAGCACACCAGCAACAAGTTGCTCGGAATCGGTCAGGGAAGTGCTGCAATTTGGGAAGTCATAAACCTCTATTGCAACACAAAAGAAGCTTCACCTGGAACACCGAAGTTCTTAGCAGATGAAATGCTGGACAAGTTGCCGCAAGAGATTTGGTCCGACAAGACTAAGACCTTCTGCGACCCAGCTTTTGCGAATGGCTCTTTCTATTTCTTGATTATCGACCGTCTAATGGAAGGCTTGTCGGAGGTCATTGAAGATTCAGAAGAGCGACTAAAACACATTATAGAAAACCAAGTCTTTATCTACGACACAAACGAGGTTCCAAGACTGTTCGTAAGAGCCCTTGCGGAACTAGAATATAACCTAAAAGAACCTAACATTAATCCAAATATTTGTTATAATAATCTTTTAGAAGAGGAGATTAAAATGAAATTTGACGTGGTAGTGATGAATGCGCCTTATAACAAGCCTGTTCACGAGAAAGGTCGAAAGGGGGGTCATGGAGGTAGAACTCTTTGGGACAAATTCCTTATTTCGGCTATCCAAAAGTGGGTCAGAGACAACGGATATGTTTGTTCTATAAATCCTCCGCCTTGGAGAAAACCTGCTGAAAAGGGCGATGTCAAAGAACTCATGAACTTGATTACAAAAGAGAACACTTTAAGATTTCTCAACATAAATTCAAAGAAGAGGGGTAACGAAGTATTTGGAGCCAGCACCAGATTTGATTGCATTGTTGTGGAAAAAGGTCTACCATCGCCAGGAGTAGGGACTCTTGTTGAGGACGAGCTTGGGAATAAGCTCACCATGCCTCTTTACGACAAAGGTTGGCTACCAAATTATATGTTCGGAGAAATTGAGGAACTGTTGGCGAAAGAAGGCGAACCAACTGCCAAAGTGGTTTACAGTCGTAGCAAATATGGCAATGATAAACCGAATATTTCTAGGAAGCAGGAGGGTGCGTTCATTCACCCTGTTGTCTACGGAATGAGAAAAGACGGAAATGTCTTTCTTTATTCAAACACCGACGAAAAAGGTCACTTCGGCGTGCCCAAAGTCATCTTATCGTTAAACGAAAAGCAGCATCAGCCGATTAACGACTTCGATGGGAATTATGCGACTTCTGAATTAGCATTTGGCATCGAGATTGACTCCCGTGAGGACGGTGACAAGTTGGTGGAGTTTGTTAAGAGCGAAGGCTTTCAGGAAATCATCAAGGCTACAAAGTGGTCAACTTTTCAAACAGACTGGAGAATGTTCACGCACTTCAGGGAAGGGTTCTGGAGATGAGCAGCTTGATAAAATCCAAAAAACGTTCGGATGCCCTCGGAGAAGTCTTTACACCACAATGGCTTGTAGACGAAATGCTAGATAAACTACCTCAAGAGGTCTTCACTGATCCAGAGAAAACATTCATTGACCCTGCTTGCGGCGATGGAAACTTCTTGGTTAGAGTCTTGGAGAGGAAGATTCAGAACGGCTCAACCCCGCTCCAGGCGCTTCAGACAACTTATGGCGTAGATATTATGGAAGATAATATCCAAACATGTAGGCGAAGACTTCTAAGGGAAGTTACGGGAAACAAAAAACAAATTAATGTTGAAGATTTTCGCCCTCATGCTAAAGCGTTAAAATCAAATATTAAATGTGCAAATACTCTAGAACAAAACTTAGAAGATATTTTTACTGGACAAGAATAGAACCCGTGGTACACTATTATCACGAAGGAGGTGCATATGACACCAGAGCAAAAGTTCCAAGAGTTGTACAAAGAAATGTGGGATCTCTGCCAGGAGAAGGACTGGGGTGATCCATTCTCTTATGCAAGAGCTAAAGAGATCTATGCAACTTGTTCTTTAAACCATCAAATGCCTGGTCCAACTATGTACGCTGGTGCTGATGGCATCAACGAACAAGGTCAGCCCGTCGAGTACAAATCGACGACAGGCAAGAAATGCCAAGGATCTTATACTGGCATTTCAGTCCAAAAAGACTGGCGGGAACAAGAGAAATATCTTGTTACAGAAAAGCTCGGTAAATACCCAGAGCACTACTACAACCGTTTCGAGGACGGAAAGCTTACTGAAAGCTGGAAACTGTCTGGTAAAAAGGTTGTAGACATCTTATTACCGAAGCTTGCAAAGAAGTTTGATACCGTGAGTCAACAGAAGGACCCACGTTTGGCTGCAACTGTAACTTGGAAAGAGATCCAAGAATACGGTGA
>CAJQPF010000084.1 GCA_905480095.1 uncultured Flavobacteriales bacterium | reverse complement strand
TGAAGTGACGGGAACATTTCCGGGAAATGACACCATGCACAGTTTCGCTTTCGGGGACGTAAACAGAGATGGTGCTGTGGACCTCTACGCGAGTTATGGCAATGGTTACGTAAGTGCTGATTCAAACAACGAAGATATTTTGTGGGTCAATGCGGGAAATGCGAACAACTGGATCACATTTGAATTGGAAGGCATTCAATCGAATCAAGACGCTGTAGGCGCAAAAGTGGTGATTACGGGTGCATTTGGTACTCAAATTCGTGAAGTGCGTGCAGGAGAGAGCTATGGGATTACATGTACAGCTTCTTGTCACTTCGGCCTTGGCGCGAATGAAATCGTAGAGACCGCAACGGTCTTATGGCCAAGTGGGTTGGAAACAATCATCGAGACACCTGAAATCAATCAGTACCATGCGATCAGCGAAGTTTCGTGTGTGCTTGATGTGGATATTGCGTCTTCTGCATACGGGTTTTGTCCAGGGGAGTCAGTGGTCATTACTGCGCCAGAAGGGTATGATACCTACCAGTGGTCCAACGGCGAGACTGGAGTGAATTCAATCACGGTAACAGAAGCAGGTAATTTCAGCATGTTAGTGACGAGCCCAGAAGGATGTGCGGGATCTTCAAATATCATTTCAGTCGTGGAGATTCTAGGTCAGGAGCCTACCATTGAAGTCACTGGAAGTCTTAACCTTTGTGATGGCGGAACGATTCAGATGTCCGCAAGTGAAGCAGAAGCATGGGTTTGGTCTTCAGGGGAAGACACTCAGACAATCAATGTAACCTCTGAGGGAATCTATTCAGTGACAGCTGTAGATATCTGTTTCAACACTTCCGTTTCAGCAGAATACGCAGTTACCTTATTTGATGCGCCAGTGGGGCCTCCTTCAGTGAGTGATCTGGTCATCGTATCTGGAGATGACGCAACATTCGAAGCTGTCGGAGAAAACATACGTTGGTATGACTCTGAAGCGGGTGGGAGCCAAATCGGATCAGGTTCTTTCTACACCATACCGGCATTGACAGAGGAGGCAACCGTTTGGGCTTCTGCCTCTGTTGTCTCTGCAGGACCGACTGCTGAAGGCGGAGAGTTAACGAATCAATCTTCAGGTCAATACCATGGGAACAGCAGTCGTTGGTTAGAGTTTGATGTTTACGAAGACATGTTACTTAACAGCGTCACTGTATATGCAAACGGATCCTATGACCGCACATTCGAGCTCATAGATGGGTCAAACAATGTCCTTGCATCCACCACTGTATTTGTCGAAGATGGCGCGTTTGTATTGGACTTGAACTTCGAAATCCCAGCAGGGGTAGGGTATGGGTTAAGATCCACGACTGGTGATCCACAACTGTGGCGTGAGGGCACAAGTTCCGTACTTTCATATCCATATGCCCTAGGCAATTTGGCTTCAATCACAAATTCAACTGCTGGGCCACAATTCAGCTACTATTATTTCTTTTACAACTGGCAAGTAGCGCCGCTTCCCATCACTTGCGAATCAGATAGAGTGAGTGCGCTTGCGACCATAGGTTGTGAGGGGTGTTTTGGATGCCCAGAGGACTTGAACGGGGATGGCTTTATCTCTATCGTGGATCTGCTTCTTTTGCTGAGCGAGTTCGGATGTTTGACCTTGTGCGATGCGGATGTCAATCAAGATGGCTCTGTCGCCGTGGATGACATATTGATCGTTCTCAGTGTCTTCGGAAATACATGTGAGTAAGAGACTTTAGTGTAGTCAAGTCTTAGTTTTATCTCTAAAGAATCAATCATCCAGTATATGAAAACACTTTTAATCATTTTAGGTGTTCTGTTTTTACTCTTTTTAGGCAGTCAAATTTATTTATATAAAAGCAGCCATGACATAGAAGGGTATAAGTATGTCGTCATCAAATCTTATGCAGATTTTGAAATCAGACAATATGAAGCAAGTTTGTTTACTTCTGTGAAATTGGATACAGATGATTACAAGCAAGCATCGAGCAATGGGTTTTCTATTTTGGGAGGTTATATTTTCGGGAAGAATGAACAGAAAGAACAAATCTCAATGACGTCTCCTGTTGCGATGACGTTAGAAGACGAGATGACCATGATGTTTTTGGTGCCCAAAGCGCTCACAAAAGACAATTTGCCAAAGCCAGAAAATGCCGCCATTCAATTTATTGAGATGCCAGAAAAGAAGATGGCTGCAATTTCTTTTAATGGTTGGGCAAGTAATGAGAAAATCGAAAAGTACAAGGCTGCGTTAATCAAATTGTTGGATAAAAACGGGATTAAATATTCAAACACGTTTTTAGTTTTGGGGTACAATCCTCCTTATGAGATATTATTTCGGAAAAATGAAATTATTGTAGAGTTGGAGTAGCTTCTTCAAATTATACATGTTCTTTAAATATTAATTCGTCAGACTTTTTGAAAGTTGCGCCGATAACCGATCTGAAGATTCCCTAGATTTTACAGACTTTTAATGTGAAAACTAAAAACTCCGTACTATCTTTGCGCCCCTCTTGGCGAGGTAGCTCA
>CAJQPF010000083.1 GCA_905480095.1 uncultured Flavobacteriales bacterium | reverse complement strand
GCATAATTTATTCAGGGTGAAAAAGAAAATTGCGGTACTCGGAACAGGGCGGTCAGGCACGAATTTTTTTGCCGCAGTATTGCATGAACTGGGTCACGATGTTCAGCACGAAAAATTCGGCGCCGACGGGATTGCTTCGTGGTGTTTGGTGGCTGACTGCAACGATGCGGTGTATGGACCAGGTGGCGGACAATTAGATTCGGACTTTATTGTCGGGCACCAATTGCGCAACCCCTTGAAAGCAATCGGTTCATTGACGACGTTCAACCGATCGAGCTGGCGTTTTATTTCCGAAAATTCACCTGCCATTGAAAAACTACCGCGCAAGATTATGCATCGCGCGATGCAACATTGGCTGGATTGGAATGCGCGGGCAGGAGAGAAGGCGCAATTTGTTTGGCGCCTGGAAGATCTACAAAACGGCGCGCCAGAGATTTTGGAGGCATTGGGGTGGGGGGTAAGTGTCGAAGACTGGAAATCTGCCTATGACAGCGCTAAGCATGGCGCAAATACGGGATCCTCTCGCACGTCGAATGCAATTTTTAACCCCACGGTGGGGCCTGTGACGCAGTGGAGACGATTTAAGCACACGAACAGATCGGCGCCTCTGAGTTGGGAAGACCTCAACGGTATCGACTCGGTCCTCACCGCTGAAATCAGGGCTTATTCGGAGCGCCAAGGGTATCCATCAACCGCGAGTGAGAACGCATGAAGGTCTCACTTTTAAGCAAAATCCTCCCCGAGTCGCTACGTGTGCCCTTGGTGATTTGGCTTAGAAAAAAAGGAATCTCTACGGCAGTTCAATCCATTCTTTACGCACGAGAAGCGCAATCCCTTAAAAGATCTCATGCAGCGTCTTCAATCCTCTCCGAAGCGGAGCGGTCAAAAATGAAGGTCCTCGTCGTGTGTGCCCACTTCAACCACACCCGATTCCTCCCAGACTGCGTCTCGAGCATTATCAGCTCAACCCACACAAATTGGGAGCTTGTGATCGTTGATGACCGCAGTACCGAGGCGGGCGCCATTCAATCAGTCGAAGACCAAACATTGCGCGACCCCCGCATCCAAGCGATTCAGCTGAAAGAAAATTCTGGCGCATATGTCGCGCGCAACACAGGGATTTCAGTAGCCAGCCCTGACTGGACGCACGTCACTTTCATCGACCCCGATGACGTCGCTGAGCCGAACTGGTTTGAGCATGTGCTTTCTGTTTTGCGAGGACGCGAAGGTTCTGTGCGCCCTTTTCTACAACGCTACGATGTCGACTTGAAAGAACCCCTTCATGTATATTTTGGGCACTGTCCGACCCTCCATTCGCGATTTGCATGGGAACGCGCGGGCGGATTCCTACCCATGAGACGGTCTGGAGATTCGGAAATGACACTCCGGCTTTCGCACCTCGCAAAGGATGGTCTCACCTCCGTTTTTAAAAGCTGGGAGCGCACCTTAAAATGCCGTCACATCCCAGGAAGCGCAACACATCAAGACTTAACCTCACGAAAAGTGTGGCTTGAAAAAAGAGACGCGGAACTCTCCACAATGTCAGTCTCTGCAATGAAAATTTCGCGCCCAGAAGTTGCCCTCTGGGAAAAATGTGGCGAATAGGCTAAAAACCACCTACTCTAGATTACTTTTGTCGTCCCCATTTGCCCGAATGGCGGAACTGGTAGACGCGCACGACTCAAACTCGTGTTCCGAAAGGAGTGTGGGTTCGATTCCCACTTCGGGTACAAAACGAGAGAGCGTCGAAAGATTGTCTCTCTTTTTTGTTTTTAGACGCTGTGTCGAGTTAGCAAACGTTATTTTTATTTACTTTTTTAGAAATTTAATTAAATTGACATTTTCCAGTTTCAAGAAATATGCTCCAGTTGTTAGATTTTTAATATCAATCATATCATTATTTGATATATACCCACTTTTAATTTCGGCACCTAAAATACTATATATTTTATAATTTTTATTTGTTGTCAAATTAGAAACTTGGATATATTCAGTTGAGGGATTTGGAAACACTTTAAATTTTTGACCACCACTACTGTACTCTTCTGTGCCTAAAGTTGTAGATGAAAATTTCACTATTTTGTTATCTCCATAAACAGAAATATAAAGGTCGTTCCCATTAAGAAATAAACCCGTAGGGTTATTAATATTTGTCACCAAATCACTTATTACTGGTGTTGAATTAGTAAGATCTATTTGTATTATTCTGTTACCGCTAAACTCTGAAACTAATAAATCATTCCCAACAACTAGTATTTCAGTTGGACTACTAAGACCTGTAATCACGTCAACAGGTGATGGGGATGATTGAGTAATATCTATTTTAGAAATTTTATTTGCATCAAATTCGGCAACATATAGATCATTACCAATCAAATTTATTCCAGTTGGATCATTAAAAGTGTTAGAAATAACTGTTTTTACTGGATTGGCATCGTTAAGATCTATTTTAGATATACTCGTGACATCTTCCCCAAAATATAAGATATCATCTTGTATGAAAATCCCTGTTGGCGTATTAAGACCTGTAATCACGTCAACAGGTGATGGGGATGATTGGGTAATATCTATTTTAGAAATTTTACCTTCTATCCTTTCTGAAACATATAAATCATTTCCGTATAAAAAAGTACGATACACACCACTTGTCGAAATTATAGTAGACGGGTTTTGTGGCGAAGTCATATCTACTTTATATAAACTTCCAAAATAAGAACCAAAATAGAGATCATTTCCATCTACAAAGACGGATGTTGGTTGAAAAATATTAGTTATTACATCTGTTGTTTGAGCATTTAGTTTAAAAAAACACAAAAAAAGAATTGTTGTAAATATGTAAAAGTGTTTCATGTGTATAGATAATTTAAATGTTAATCATTGGCTTGAATGGTTACTAACCCACCGCTAAAGCTCGATGGTGTTTATCTGCTAATATAACGTTTTATTGTACTCCCCATCTGTTCTGAAAGAACTTGCGCTCAGCGACACGTAAATTAATAGTTGTAATTTTTTAGCTTTAAACTCAAGACTTTGAGAACTTTATTTACACTCGCCTTAATAGGCCTTTGCTTTTCTTTCTCTGCTCAAGAGACGGCCACATACCCGTATAATCCAGACGGAGACGGTTATATTTCATTAAACGATCTTTTGGATCTTTTCCACCTGGGGAAGGCGGTTTTTGGTCTCGATCAATAGGATGGAGCCAATACACGAATATGTACAATTCCAAGTACATTAGAATCCCTCCAGAATCGGCTGCTCAAGGAGTTGGAATTACAGAGCAACACAATGGGATGGGATTCTACGTCCGCTGCATAAAAGACTAATCTTTCTCAATAAGCATCTCCTTGTAAATCGAAGCGCTCTTCTACATTTTCATAAAAAGAGTTCGAGGATGGTAGCGTTAGGGGTACAAAACGAGAGAGCGTCGAAAGATTGTCTCTCTTTTCAAAAATAGTGTAACTTGTGAAGTCGGAAACCACATAACAAATTGAATATGTTTAAGAAAATTTTACTTAGTTTATTGGTCATTTTTATTGTCGCTTTTTTTATTGGAAACTTTGTACTGGGGCAATTTCTTGCAGGCCTAATCGATGAAGAAGTTAAATCGAACCTCTCAAAGATGGATTTACCTTTTGATCTTGAATATGGCGAACTCAGTATTAATCCAATAATGGGCAAAGTCTGCATTGAGAAGATTAACGTAACGAATTTTCAGGAGGCCCCAATTGATTTTAAATGTGATGAAATATCGCTAAACCTATCTCTACTTGATGGGATAAAAATGGCCTCAAGACAGGCGTTATTTATAAGTAGCTTTGATGTTGTGGTTGAAAACCCAACGGTGTTTTCAGAGGTGTTTTCGAATGAAATAAATTTTGGCAGCGTAGGGGTATCTTTTGATGGCAGCATTACCGAAGAGATGCTCAATGATCTCGAAACGAAACTACCCAACGAGTCGCAAAACTTAGGGATTGCATTTTCAGACTTAAAAGTTACGCTTCCTACTGAATTCCTCGAGGAATTAGACCTCTCAAAACAAGCGACAGACGAACTGTTAGATTTAATTAAAATGCTAGCCGTTATTGACGATTTTTATCTTGAATTAAATTTTTCACCGGAATCAAATCAGCTAGCGATCAATGAGCTGTCAGTCTCAACACCATTTTTAGATTTTGAAAATTCAGTAAAACTTAATTACACCGGAAAAAACCCAGAAGAGATCCTTCCCGAAATGCTTGAACTAAAGTCTGACTTTAGGTTTTCCCCAAGCTCCTTAAGCCTTGGGATTCCTGAACTTACCGGATCGATATCATTAAACGAAATGTCATCCTCTATCGACGTCTTGCTTGATCTAGAGGACTGGGAGGAACTCGAAGACGGTATACCACAGGGTTCGTTTTCACTGGAACTACTCGGTCTAAAAGGGCAGTTTACAAACCCACAAAAGAGAGAGCTGTCATTGACTCAATTTGAATCAATGTTGGGGGTTGATGTAAATGACATTAGGATTGATAAGGCCAGCGTTTCTTTTGAGATGCAAGAACAAACTTTTTCTGTTTCTAACACGTCGATCAACTCTTCTCTTGGAAGCATAGACCTTTCCACGGAGATTTCCATTGTAGATGAAGATTTGGATGAGTCCGTCATTACAGAAGGATTGATTGTGATCAGCGATTTGTCACCAGAACTCAAGAAGCTTATTTCAGATTTAGAATTAAGCATAGGAGAAACTCTGCCTCGCGATGGCCAAGACATCATTCTAGATTTCAGCGGCGAAGTAGGTGACCCCAAGATCAAAGGGCTAAACATTAACTAAGACCTAGAGCCAACAGCCCCTGTATATAATCCAGATTTGTCACCAACGCTTTACTTATCTTCATTCTGGACCTTCAACAGATTGGCATAAACTTTGGCGAAATTTCCCTCCAACGTCTTCGCTTCACGTACTGATGGATTGCTGGCCGTGAGCGTCATTAACAATTGAGCGGGACTGACTTTCAGAATGGAAGCAAGGGAAAACCATCGAAACCCGACGCCTATAGTTGTATCTATATTGCGGGCCTGATGCCAGAAAAATGGTGGGTTGTATAAAACGTCACCAGGTTCAAGTATAACAGTCCAGCCGTCTGCTTTTTTGAAATTTCCCGTCGGTTTCTCCCCACTTGCTTGGCTCCTAAAAAAAACAGATCTGTCTACAAGTGGTTCAAGCAACGGAGAGTTTTTATTGCTGTAAATCCACCATTGTTTTCTTCCATGAACTTGAACAAATAAATTTGAGCCTATTGCACAGTGCATGGATGTCGATGTCCCTGCACCCCCCATAAACAATTGGTGCTTTACTTCTTTTGCCCCATTATTTGCTGCGGACATCAACCAATCCACATCAAAATCCTTGAGTAGTTCTGGGTGCTGATCCAGCAGAGGTAAAAATCTTGCATAGTCTTTTCCTCCGTTCTTCATGGCTTCCACAAAGTCTGAGAGAGAAACAGTTTTGGTATCTTTTTCTTTCGGGGACTCTCTGCTTTCGATGGCCCCATCGAATAAGATTACGGGATCTTCAGAATATTGTTCTGCAAAAAAATCGGGGCTCCATTTTTTATAAAGCGGCCAAGAAGAGGCTGCATTTTTCAGCACCACAGGCTGAGATTTTTTCCGATAGTTTTAAATAAACTCCTCAACGTCTATGCCTTCAATGACAGGGACAGGAATATGATTTCTCCATTTTCCCCGAGTCCCCCAAGCGCATCAGGTATTTTTTCCGACAACGAAGCGCTGAGTTTCTTCCTTAGCTTCCTCACTTTTTTATTTGAAGCGAAAAAATGTTCTGCGAGCCACAACATCGTATAGCGATAACGGTCGTATCGTGTGATTTTATCATTCATATTCTACAATGTAGACCAAATAGTCTACCATTTTGATTTAAGCTTACTTATAAAGGTATGTCGTTAATTGGTAAAACGTAAAGCACATGTCGGCGCGTGTCATCATCTCCCAACGCCTTTTTTATAAATAGAATAACCTCAAAAGATATAATGTTCGAATGAGCCAAATCTGCCTTCCTTAAAATAGTCACAACGTAGATATGGCAGTGCAAAAAATAATTTCTGCACCGCCATATTTTCATCTAAACCGCCAGACGGAATTTTGTTATGGGCCGGTTATTTATTTTTAATATCTAAATCAAGGTGCTGTGCAGGTTTTGACGCCCAGCTTAGGAATTTATTAAAAGGTAACACTAATAATTGAAGGAAATCTCTTAGAAGAGACATCCCTACTGGGGCAAAATACGCAGCTAAAAGTGTTGATATAAACCCACCAAACCCACCAGAAATCATCACTATAATTGCGACAGGTAACGCGAGTACATATACCATAAAAATGAACCCGTCTATTAGAAAGTCAAGAATAAAAGTATTTAAAAAAGACAAAAACGGCCATTTGCTTGTGTTTTTAGAAAGATCGAGCCCTCCATTTTCTCTTTGATTTGCTAATCTAGTCGTTGCTTTTCTCCATAGATCAAAAGGAACAATGAAAATAAAATAGACGAAAAAATTGTACAAGAAATGAATTAATGCACTAACAGCCTGTTTGGATAATGTTTTATCACTCATAATAAATATTTTTTAAACTCTACTCGTAAGGTTTTTCGATGTCACCCCGTTTTTTAAAGTGGGGTCTAGACTCCACTGTTTTCCGTTTTTAACGGATTTATAATAAGCTTAGATGTTGTTTTAATAATTTGATTAAGGTTTTACCCGTAGTTGTATTACAATATACAAAATTTAGGGCTCTTTTTTTAAGAAACTTTATGAGTTATGATTCTCAATCGGTTCATTTCTAAAGCAATAAATGGGGAGGGAAAAATTGTAAACGTGGCTTTGGGTAAGACTTCTTAATGAGGAAGCTTGTCCTTGAGGTGTCCGTATGCAACAATCCCAAACACAAAAACCAAGTTCCAGGTCTCTTTCTTCCAGTCGTATTTAAAAAAGCGCGCATTAGAAATCGTGCACATCGCGCAGAGATGTTTCAGCGAGCTACTCACGCCGAAGGATTTATTTAAAACAAACAAGAGCAACGGAACCATAAGCCCAATGGCGGGCCCAACGATATACCAAGGCCAGGGATCAGTGAAAATCTGTAACATCATTTTATTGTAGTTTAGCAACAACGATATCATCCAATATATTAAATCACAATGACAAGACCGCTTCTTTTCTGCTTGTTTTTTTCGAGCGCACTGCTCTCAACACCCTGTTCTGAGGCAAATGCACAAACCCTTGTCGCCCCGTCTTTCCTTTCTGGAGACAGCTTTACGATGGGGGTTACCGGCATTGTGAATGCTGGCGAACCAGGTGAAGACATGAATTGGGACTACAGCGGAACAGTCACTCAAGACAGCTATGGCATTCATATATTACCCTCGTCTCCATCCGCTTACGAAGACGATTACCCGGGTGCGAATTGGATCATGGATATTCCTTCAGTAAGCCAATCGATTTACTGCAATCTCGGGCCTGATTCTTTTGAATTTTTCGGCGGCGTGGAGCAAGGTGGAAGCTATCCGCTTACGGACTCAGATATATTTTGGCCATACCCATTTGAATATGGATCAACCTGGAACGACTCAATGTCGGGAACACTTAATGTACAGGGCACAATAATAAATCGGTCGGGAATAACAGAGAGCACGAACAATGGATTCGGCGCTCTTTCTATGCCGGGGGGCGTTCAATTAGAAGACGTTACCAGGGTTGAAATGACGCGAGAAATCACCGACAGCTCTTTTACGGGCGTAAATATTTATGTGGTACACCAAGTCAGGTTTCATCAAGGCGAATTACTCGCACCACTCGTTATACACACGAACCTTCAAGTCATTTCAGAATTGGACACGACGGTTTCAAACTCTACGGAGGTGCTCCAGTCGTATACGGTCGGCCTGACATCGATCGCCCCACCGAAAGAAGAATTCGGGATGTTCCCAAACCCAGCCAGAGATGACGTTCAGGTGGTTTGGTCTTCCTTTTCCGCTTCATCCAAGATGGTGGAGGTGAGGGACATCACAGGACGTGTAGTCGAAGAGCTTCGTTCCGTTTCAGGGATGAGTTCGACAACGATAGATGTGAGCGCCTGGGCACGTGGCGTATATACTGTCACTGTAAATCCTGGCCAAAACAACCCCACAACAAAGAAGTTAATCGTAGAATAAAAACAAAAGCGCCTAATACGCTCTGTCGATTCTGCCCTCCATGAAATAGATGAACGCCTTGTTCACAACGCGACGCCCTCCGGGCGTGGGATAATTGCCAGTGAAATACCAATCTCCTTTGTGATCTGGGCAAGCCTCATGTAAACCCTCGACGCTTTGGAAAATGATCTTTACTTCCGCCTTCATCCCTTTGGGTTTAAGCAGTTCAGAAATCTTGGCAGAAATTTCATTTGCAGAAAAAGGTGCATAAATGGCCGTGACGGGGTTTGTGATTTCCGTGAGTGGCTTTTTTAATTCCGCCTTACATTTTTCGTAGGTTTCCGTCAACACATGCGCCATTCCACGTTCCTTAAGTAGCGCTACGGCGGCTTTAAACGCGATGAAATCGTTCATTCTCGCCATGTCTATACCATAACAGTCGGGATAGCGAATCTGAGGCGCGCTCGACGCCACGACAATGAGTTTCGGACCCAGGCGATCAAGAATACTTAGGATGGATTTTTTGAGGGTGGTTCCTCGAACGATACTGTCGTCTATCACGACGAGATTGTCTTTCCCACGAATGACAGATCCATATGCCACATCATAAACATGGGCCACCAAATCGTCACGAGAAGCATCTTCGGTAATAAAGGTTCTGAGCTTTGCATCCTTGATGGTTACTTTCTCAATGCGGGGTCGCTCGTTGATGATATTTTCAATCTCCTCTCCCGACGGGTTTGAACCGAGCCCTTTGATTCGGGCTATTTTACTCTTATTGTGGTGTGTCTCAAGCCCCTTGATCATTCCATAGTAACACACCTCGGCCGTGTTCGGGATAAAACTTGAAACGGTGTTTTCAAGATCGTGTTCAACCGCCTCGAGAATTTTGGGAACAATCTTTTCTCCCAAGGCCTTTCTCTCCTTATAGATGTCGATGTCGTTTCCACGACTAAAATAAATGCGTTCGAATGAACAAGCAGTGCGCTCTCCGGGTTCGATGACTTTCTCCATAGATGTCGATCCGTTGCGCCTGATGATTAAAGCGTGCCCCGGATCAACTTCTTTTACTTTATCCGAGGTGAGGTTGAATGCTGTTTGGATGACAGGGCGTTCGGAAGCCGCGACGACAATTTCATCATCTTCATACCAATACGCCGGTCGAATTCCATTGGGGTCTCGGAGGACGAAAGCATCCCCATGACCGAGAAGTCCACACATTGTGTATCCCCCATCGAAATCAGCAGCAGCAGATTTAAGAACCCCGCCAAGATTAAGCGTGTCGGCGATTTGCTCAGAGATTGTTTGGTGATTTAAGCCTTGTTCTTTGAGTGTGTCGAAACGCGCTTGGTTTTCTACATCTAAGTAGTGTCCGATTTTCTCCAAAACAGTGACCGTATCGGATTTCTGTTTTGGATGCTGTCCGATTTTAATTAAGACATCGAACAACTCATCCACGTTTGTCATGTTAAAGTTTCCCGCAACGACTAGATTTCGTGTTCGCCAATTGCTTTGTCTCAAGAATGGATGGCAATTTTCGATGTCATTCTTTCCGTAAGTACCATATCGGAGGTGACCTAGAGAAAGCTCACCGGTGAACCCAAAATTCTCCTGAAGATAATCCGCATCAGCGAGCTGTTCTTTGGAAAGGTTTTCAAATCGCCCTAGGATTTTTTGAAAAACGTCTTGGATGGGCTTGCCATCAACAGATCTCATTCTTGAAATGTATCTCTTTCCAGGGCTGACGTCGAGTTTGATGTTTGCGATTCCCGCTCCGTCCTGGCCGCGATTGTGCTGTTTTTCCATCATCAGGTACATCTTGTTGAGCCCGTAAAATGCCGTTCCGTACTTATCGATGTAGTACTGGAGGGGCTTTTTAAGTCTCAGAAGCGCAATGCCGCATTCGTGCGTTAGGAAGTCGCTCATAAAGATGTTTTCAGTGGAGTGACAAAGGTAGTCATAATACTACCTTTGTAACGATGACAAAGCAGCTTGAGCCGGAAGATTTTTACACAACTGAAGAAGGGTTTATTGTTTTTACAGAACAACACCACCTTAAGCGTGGTCATTGCTGTGAAAGCGGTTGCAAACACTGTCCATATGGTTTTGACAAAGCGACAGGCACTTACAAAAAGAGACAAAAAAAATGACTTTAGCGCACTTTCAAAAAACGATACAAGAAGGAATCCCTGCTCAGCTTCCAAACGCGCGTATGCGGAGTGAAGGCGTTTCTCACGCACCCGTAAGAAAAGAGATTTTGACCGCTCCAGAAAAGGAGCTCGCGCTGGCAAATGCGCTGAGGTATTTTCCATCTGAACACCACTCAGTTTTGGCTCCAGAGTTTGCGCAAGAACTTGCCGACTATGGTCGAATTTACATGTATCGTTTTATGCCAAACGACGAGATTAAAGCGCGTCCGATAGATTGGTATCCGGCGAAATGCACGCAAGCTGCGGCCATCATGCTGATGATTCAAAACAACCTCGACCAAGCAGTTGCTCAGCACCCTGAGGAGCTTATTACTTATGGCGGAAATGGTGCGGTTTTCTCAAATTGGGCCCAGTACCGTTTGACGATGAAGTATTTGAGCGAGATGGATGTCGACCAAACCCTCTCCATGTATTCCGGACATCCGATGGGGCTATTTCCTTCTCATCCCGATGCCCCGCGCGTTGTCGTAACAAACGGGATGGTGATTCCGAATCACAGTTCTCAAGATGACTGGGAGAGAATGAACGCGATGGGCGTCAGCCAGTATGGACAAATGACAGCGGGATCATACATGTATATCGGCCCCCAGGGGATCGTTCATGGCACCACGATTACAGTTCTGAATGCAGGACGTAAACTTGCAGAAAAAAACATGGGAGATGGTTCTCTCGCCGGGAAACTCTTTGTAACATCAGGATTGGGGGGCATGAGTGGTGCACAGCCGAAAGCAGGAAATATCGCTGGATGTGTGACGGTGTGTGCGGAGGTGAATTCAGAGGCAGCCCACAAGAGACATGAACAAGGTTGGGTAGACCACATCATTGACGACATTGAGATTCTCGCCGAACGTGTCCAAAATTCAATCAAGAATAAGGAGGTTGTTTCATATGCCTATCTCGGAAATGTGGTCGACGTTTGGGAGGTGTTCGATAGCAAAAATATATATGTGGACCTAGGTTCAGACCAAACCTCACTTCACAATCCCTGGGCTGGCGGGTATTACCCGGTAGGTGTTTCATTTGAGGAATCAGAGCGGCTCATGGCCAAGGATCCAGTTGCATTTAAGTCGCTTGTAAAAGTGTCTTTAAGACGCCACGCGGATTCTATCAATCGCCACACAGAAAAAGGGACCTATTTCTTCGATTACGGAAACGCCTTCCTTCTTGAGGCGAGTCGAGCAGGAGCTGATATTATGGCTGAAGATGGCATTGATTTTAAATATTCCAGCTACGTTCAAGATATTATGGGGCCGATGTGTTTCGATTTTGGATTTGGACCCTTTAGGTGGGTTTGCGCAAGCGGTGATCCAGAAGACCTCGCGCTCACAGATCGATTGGCTTGTGAAATTCTTCAGGAAATGATGGTGGATTCCCCCCCAGAGATCAGAACCCAAATGAATGACAACATTCAGTGGATTCGTGGTGCCGCCGAGCACAAACTCGTCGTGGGTTCTCAGGCACGTATCCTATACGCAGATGCAGAAGGTCGAATGAAGATTGCAAAAGCGTTTAATGATGCGGTTGCCTCCGGCGCGCTAAAAGGGCAAATCATATTAGGCCGAGACCACCATGATGTTAGCGGAACGGACTCTCCCTATCGCGAAACATCGAATATCTATGACGGATCTGCTTTTACGGCAGATATGGCGATCCAAAATGTGATTGGCGATGGATTTCGCGGCGCGACCTGGATTTCGATTCACAACGGTGGCGGAGTAGGATGGGGCGAGGTAATCAATGGTGGATTCGGCATGCTTCTCGATGGTTCTCCTGATTCAGAGCGCAGACTCAAATCCATGCTCCATTGGGATGTGAACAATGGAATCGCCCGTCGAAGTTGGGCGCGAAATAAAGGTGCAGAATGGGCGATTGATCGCGCCATGTCTATAGAGCCACGCCTCAAAGTAACAGTTGCAAATCACGCCTCTGAAACCCTCATTAAAGAAGTGCTTAAATAGCATGCCCGCAACACTTTATACCGATTTGAACATGAGGGTTGTCGCCCATCGTGGGTTCGCTTCTAAATACTTAGAGAATACAATTACAGCGCTAGACGAGGCGGTTAAAGTGGGCGCAGAAATGGTGGAGTTTGATGTTCAACTCACGAAAGATGGGGTTCCCATCATGATTCATGACGACAATTTCAAACGAACCACTGGATTGGACTTGAGCGTGTTTGAAATCAATAAAAAGGACCTCCAGAACCATGTTGCTTTGAAGTCGGTGAGCAGTGTTGAAGAGGTCATGGTTTGGCTTCAAGCAAATCCAAAGGTTACGGCGTTTGTGGAGATTAAACAGCAGTCCATTTTATTTCACGGATTGGAAAAATGCATGAAGGCTCTAAAAGAGGTTTGTGAATTAGCGATTGCGCAATGTGTGTTGATCAGCTTTAATCCATTCGCTGTAGAAGCGGCCATAAAAACAGGCTTCCGTCAAACAGGTTGGGTGGTGATATCCTATGACGTCGCGGGAGAGAAAATAGCCCGTAACATTAACCCAAACTACCTTTTTGCGGACACAGAGATCCTTCCTGAAGGCAAGAGCAAGTTATGGGAGGGTCACTGGGATTGGGTGATTTATGAGGTGGTATCGAAAGAAGTTGCGCGCAAACTACACCCCCGAGGAGTGAATATAATAGAAACAAAAGAGGTAGAGCAAATGCTGTCATGAGCGGATCTCCTCAGACATACGACATGGTGATCATAGGCGGCGGGATTCATGGGGCAGGAATTGCTCAAGCTGGAGCCGCTGCCGGATATTCGGTATTGGTTATTGAAAAATCTGAGCTTGCGCATGGCACATCCAGCAAATCGAGCAAGCTTATTCACGGTGGCTTACGTTATCTTGAAACAGCTCAAATGAAGCTCGTTTTCGAATGTCTTTCAGAGCGGACCCTTCTGCTGAAACTCGCGCCAAAACTGGTCAGGCTTGAACCGTTTTATATTCCGATTTACACACATACAAAACGCAGGCCGTGGGAAATTCGGATAGGATTAAGTATGTATGCTGCGTTGGGGAAATTTGGCAAGGACACCAGGTTTGAATCTATACCCAAAGAAGACTGGGCCAATCTAGATGGTTTGTCATGCGAAAATTTACAAGCGGTATTCAGATACAATGACGGCGCTACAGACGACGCAGAGCTTACAAAATCAGTCATGCAGTCGGCAATATCACTAGGCGCAGAGCTTGTGATGCCTGCAGAATTTGTTTCTGCAGACGTTGAAGACGAATCAAACCTGGTACACTATTCAGTAAACGGTACCATGCATTCTTGTCGTGCGCGACTCCTAGTGAATGCCGCCGGACCCTGGGCGAACATCATCTTAGAAAAGGTAAACCCCACCCCAACAAAACGAGAATTCGATTTGGTTGCGGGCACACATATTGTTTTTGACGCCCCACCTCCACGTGGAATTTATTATGTCGAAGCGCCTCAAGATCAGCGCGCCGTTTTCGTCATGCCATGGAATGGCAAAACGATGATTGGAACCACGGAAAAAATATTCACAGGCAACCCCTCAAACCTATTGCCGACTCCCGAAGAAGAATCTTACCTCTGCGAAGTCGCCGCCCACTATTTTCCACAGTTTGAAACCTACAAAAGAGCCGACATTGAATCTTCCTTTTCGGGACTTCGCGTTTTGCCCCATGCATCAGGAAAAGCATTTTCAAGACCCAGAGAAACCACATTTCATGTAGATAAAAAAGCTGCCCCGAGAATTGCAACGGTTTATGGAGGAAAATTAACAGCTTTTAGAATTTCTGCCGAGAAGTTTGTGACGAAATTTGCAAAAAAATTACCACGTCGCGCCAGAAAAGCAAGCACGAGAAATCTAAAATTAACACCTGTAAAATCTTGACCTTAAGAATAACATTTTCAGTTGTTTTGGCCCTAATGGCCCAACAAAAAACGACTGCTCAAACACAGATATCTTTTGCATTGGCCCATGAATTGGCGCTAGAAAACGCATACGCACTCAAAGTGTCACGCTTAAATGAAGCGGAAGCTTCTAGCACGATGAAAAAGACGCTTGCGACTGGACTGCCTCACGTAAGTGCGAATGCGGACTACGCGAACTACATCGATATTCCCACACAAGTGGCGCCCGGAGACGCCTTTGGGTTTCCCGATTATTTAACCAACTTCTTTTTTGATTTGAGTGAGAATACGGGCGTTCTTATTGACGCCCCACCTTTAGACCCCAATGCGATTTCAGAGTTCCAATTCGGCACCCCGCAATCAGCCACATTTGGCATAACAGCAACTCAATTGATTTTCAGTGGGAGCTATATCGTTGGGGTACAAGCCGCTAAAGTCTATGAAGAAGCCCGCAGAGTGGCAACGTCAAAAACGGTTGTCGAGGTGACCCAATCGGTTTCTTCGGCATACTATACCGCGCTTGCAGCTCATGAAAATGAGACCAATTTAAGAAAGGCGGCAATGTTAATGGACGAGACGGCAAAAGAGACCCGAGCGTTAGCTGAGGCGGGTTTTCTAGAACAGCTAGATGTTGACATGGCCGATTTGGCGTCTAAAAACCTTGGCAACCAATTGGAAAATGCCACACTGCAGAAAAAGCTCACTTACAGCCTTTTGCTATATCAAATTGGACTTCCTATAGATACAGACATTATTCTGTCGGATAACATGACTGCGTTAATCGCGCAGAGCTCTTTAACCCCGACAATCATTTCTGGTATGGACGTGTCTGAGATTCCCGCAGTAGTTGAGCAACAATATCTCTATGAGCTTGCTGAATGGAATGTAAAAGAAACAAAAGCGAGATCTCTTCCGCAGATATCAGGGTTTTATACGAATTCGCAAAATGCCCAAAGAGATGTGTTTAATATTTTTGACGCATCTGAAAAGTGGTACCCAACTCAGTTGTGGGGCGTTCAGGTTTCCATGCCAGTATTCGGGAGTTTTGAAGGCAAACACATGAGAGATGTTGCCTCTATTCAAGCTCTCAAAGCTCAAACAGCATTAGACGCCACTACTGAAGCAGCCTCTTTGGAGCATTATGCTGCGAATTCGGAATTTGTTCGAGCAACCTCATCAATTTCAGAAGCCGAACAAAACTTACTTCTCGCAAATCGCATTTACGAACGCGTTTCTATCGGCCACAAAGAGGGGTTAAAAAGCAGTTTTGACCTTACACAAGCACAGAATCAACTTCTCTCAAGTGAAGGGGCCCTCGTGGGAGCGAGACTACAAATGCTAAATGCCCATGCCCGCCTCATTGCCGCAACGACAACAACACAAAAATGACATTTTCTAAATACATCTTTCTGTCAGTTATTCTGACAGCCTGTGCAGGATCTGCAGAAGACCCAAGCCAAGGCGCTACGCAGACCCCAGACTTAGAGACGCGTTCACTTGTGAAAGTTGGCGTACTCACTTTGGCGCATGCCCCCTTTACGCATTCATTCCCAGTTCAGGGCAATGTTGAAACTGACAGGAATGCTAATGTGATTCCAGAACTTCAAGGCGCAGTTGAAAAGATATTCTTAAAGGAGGGTGCGCATGTAAAAAAGGGTGATGCAATTCTTAAGATTAATGATGCGGTTCTGAAAGCAAATAGAGAAGAATTATTAAATCAGCTCAATTTTGCCAAAGATTTACGTGATCGCCAAGAACGCATTTGGTCTCAGAATATCGGAAAAGAAGTGGATTATTTACAAGCCAAATCGGCTGTTGAATCTATTGAAAAATCCCTTTTAACAATCGATGCAACGATAGAAAAATCAATAATACGTGCACCCTTCAGCGGGGTCGTGGATCGGATTTTTGTCAAGAGAGGCGAATTGGCATCCCCTGCGATGCCATGCGTAAGGGTGATCGATCTGAGCGAACTGTATGTACGTGCTATGGTGAGTGACAATTATGTGGGCTCTCTAAAAAAGGGAGGTCGGGTTATGGTAGAGATTGCAGGGCAGTCGCCCATTGAGTCAACCACTCGCCGTATTGGCGCATATATCAACCCCGCAAACCGTTCGGTGGACATTACTGTGGACTTGCCGAGATCGGGGAACTTTATCCCAAACATGGTTGCGACACTGTGGATCACAGACTTGGACTTGGAATCGGCAATAACACTTCCTTCAGCGCTTGTGACGCAAGATTCTCAGGGAAGAGATTTTGTGTTTGTTTACTCAAATGGAAAAGCATTAAAACGCATACTTGAAACAGGCATTACCTCAGAGGGAAGAATCCTAATTAATGACGGACTTGTTGAGGGAGAGATGGTGATTAACAGGGGAGGAGATCGCCTTATGGATGGAGATCAAGTTGCGCTAATTGCCAAAGAAGATGCTTAAACAACTTAGAGAGTTTTGGCTCACCACGCTTAGTATAAACAACAGAACAACCGTTTTTGTTCTTATTGCGCTGATCACTTCCAGTGGGATTTACAGCTACATCACCGTTCCCAAGGACAGCTTCCCAGAAATTGTGATCCCAGAAATATTTGTTGTGACTGCCTATCCAGGAAACAGTCCAGCAAACATGGAGAAGCTAATTACAAGGCCGCTAGAAAAAGAAATAAATGCGATTTCTGGTGTGGATGAAATCACATCTTCGAGCAGCCAGGGTTTCAGCACCATTGATGTCAAATTTAACTTCGACATGACGCCATCTGAGGCGCTTCGTAAAGTCAAGGATGCGGTGGACAAGGTGAAATCAGATTCAGAATTCCCCAAGGATCTGCCCGCAGACCCAAGCGTTACAGAGCTGAATTTTTCCGAAATGATGCCCGTGATGAACGTGAATCTATCGGGAGATTACGCGCTTCTAACCCTCAAGAAATATGCTGAATACCTTGAAGACGAAATTGAGGATTTACAAGAAATTTCAAAAGTTGACATTCGTGGCGCCTCAGATTTTGAGGTTGAAATAGAAGTCAACTACCTGAGAGCTGAAGCGATGCTTGTCAGCTTCAATGACATTGCCGGCGCGCTGTCAGCAGAAAATTTAACAATTGCTGGAGGTGACCTCCTCGTGGATGGTGTTTTAAGAAACATCCAGGTGAGGGGAGACTTTCACACCATGGAAGACATTGAGTCAGTCATTGTCAAAGCTGAGAACGATAACCCTGTATACGTTCGAGACATTGCCACAGTAAAGTTTGTAGAGAAAGCAAAAGAAAGCTATGCCCGTGAATACACGAAGCCTGTGGTTACGCTTGACGTCGTTAAGCGTGCAGGAGAAAACCTTCTTCAAGCTTCAGATGAAATTAACGAAATCATTGCGAAGGCAAAACGCGATGTACTCCCCAAAGATGTTTTGGTCACCATTACTGCAGACCAAAGCGATGCCACAAGAACTCAAGTAGATGAACTTCAAAATTCGATCATCTTCGGGATTCTTTTGGTCGTCGGTGTCTTGTTGTTCTTTCTCGGTTTAAGGAATGCGCTTTTTGTTGGTGTAGCGATACCCCTTTCTATGTTTATGAGCTTCATGATACTGGGCGCCATAGGCATCACATTTAATACGATGGTTCTTTTTGCGTTGGTTTTGGCATTGGGCATGTTGGTGGACAATGGGATTGTCGTTGTGGAGAACGTGTATCGTTTCATGGATGAAGGCTTCTCACCCTTCGAGGCCGCCAAATATGGCGTAGGCGAGGTCGCATGGCCCATCATTGCGTCTACTGGTACAACCCTGGCGGCTTTTACACCACTTGCTTTTTGGCCCGGAATCATTGGTGAATTCATGAAGTATTTGCCCATTACTCTTATCATTGTACTGGGGTCGTCGTTGTTTGTGGCGCTGGTCATCAATCCAGTTTTAACAGCGCTTTATATGAAAGTGGGTGAGCAGAAACACGATGTTCGTCGAACATGGAAAACAATGACTATTCTAGGCGGAATAGCTGCGGTCATGTACCTGGTGGGCGCGGTCGCATTCGGAAACATTTTGGTTATTTTGGTTTTATTGACGGGATTGAATATCCATGTTTTTTCTCCAAGCACAAAGGTATTTCAAACCAAATTTCTTCCATGGTTGGAGCGGCGATATGAAGCCATCTTGTCATTTGTCTTAAGTGGAAGGCGCCCTTCGTTTTTCTTTTTTGGCACCTTCGGACTGATGATTTTGTCATTTGTTCTCATGGGAATCTTCCCTCCGAAGGTTGAGTTTTTCCCAGTTAATCAACCCCAGTATCTCAATATTTTTATCTCTAAACCCATTGGTACGGATCTGGAAATCACAAATGAAGTCACAAAGGATATTGAAAAAAGAGTCCTTGCTGTCATTGAAAGTGATCAGTTTAAAATGCCAAATGAAAAAACAGGCGAACGAGAATCCTTCATGGTAAATTCAGTGATCGCTCAAGTAGGGAACGGAACCAGCGACCCTGCTGAAGGAGCCATCATCGGTAACACCCCCCACAAAGCACGTATCGCTGTAAGTTTTGTGAAGTTTCAGCAGAGAAAGGGCATTTCTACGACCACGGTATTAAATGCAATTCGTTCAGACCTAAAAGGCTATCCCGATGCGGATGTTGTCGTGACAAAAAATTCTGACGGACCTCCCCAAGCCCCTCCAATTAACATAGAATTGCGAGGTGAAGATTACGACCTGGTTCTTGAGACAGCGGAACGAATTCGTCATTACTTAAACATGCAAAACGTATCTGGAGTCGAGGACTTAAAAATAGACGTCAACAAGAGTAAACCAGAAATGGCGATTAATATTGACAGAGACAAGGCGCGACGCTATGGCATTTCAACACGAGAAATTGGATCCAACATGAGAGCTGCGCTTTTCGGCAGAGAAATAGGCACGTTTAAGGACGGTGAGGATGATTACCCCATTAATCTTCGCTTTGAGGAAAAATACCGAAACAACTCCTCTGCGCTGATGAATCAAAAAATCATCTTTCGCAGCCAAAGCGACGGTCAAATCAAGGAGGTACCCATAAGCGCTGTGGCGACCTCTGTTCGTGCATCAACGTTTAGTGTCATGAAACGCAAAGATTTGGACAGGGTTATTACCATAAGCTCTAACACATTAGAAGGATACAATGCGAATGAAATTGTTTCAAAACTGGAGTCTAAATTATCCAAATTTACAATGCCCACGGGTATTGATGTGTCTTTTACAGGTCAACAGGAGGAGCAGGCAAAAGAGATGGCGTTCCTTTCAAAGGCCCTACTGATCGCCTTGTTTCTAATTTTCTTAATCATTGTGTCACAGTTTAACAGCGTGACAACACCATTTATTATTGGTTTCAGCGTGTTCTTTTCACTCATAGGCGTCCTTTTAGGTCTTGTGATTTTCCAAATGGATTTCGTCATTATAATGACAATGATTGGTATTATTTCTCTTGCAGGTGTTGTGGTAAATAACGCAATCGTTCTTCTTGATTATATCAATATCGTTGTTGAGAGATACAAAGTTGAACATGATGTTTCCGAAGGCTCGAGCCTTCCATTTAACCTTGTTGTAAAGGCCATTATACATGGCGGAAAAACGAGACTTCGTCCAGTTCTGCTTACAGCGATCACAACTGTTTTGGGACTTCTTCCTCTCGCAATAGGCATCAACATTGACTTTGTAAGTCTCATTACGACTTTTGATCCACATTTTTATATCGGAGGGGACAACAATGTGTTTTGGAAACCGATGAGTTGGGCCATCATCTACGGATTAACATTTGCGACATTCCTAACCCTCATTCTGGTTCCGGTCATGTACTGGTGGACGGTAAGGATGACCTACAGAATTAAAAGAATAGACTGATTCGATTCATTCTGTGGATTTTTTTTAAATCACGGAACAACCTTTTCTTGCTTTAAAGCGTTTAGTAGTTGATTAGAAAGTCAATGTCGCGTGATTTCGACATTAGCCCAGATGGATTTCTCATAGAATGCATCATGGGTATTGGTTAAGGCTGGAGCACTGTCCGAACGCGGAGAGTGCTCCTTGTCTTTGGTAGAATTTTTTACATCTTTTTGCGCGATCTCTCCCTCGAGATGTCACTATTTTCTGACCACCCTCTGATGGATGTTTGAGATTATCTCATAAGCGATTGTTCCGGCTTGTGCAGCAACTTCGTTTAGGCTGACCTCTTCTCCAAACAACTCCACGGGATCTCCGGCCTTTACATGTCTATCGGTCACATCTATCGCCGTAAGGTCCATGCAAATTCGGCCCACAACCTTTGCCATGAACTTCTCAGGACCCTTCCCCACACACACCTTGCCTATACCGTTACTCAAGCTTCTTGGGTATCCATCTGCATATCCAACGGGGATCCATGCAATCGTTCGTGCCTTTGTTGACGCATCTGTAAATCCGTAGCTCAACCCCTCGTTTTTTGGCACATTGATGACCTGAGAAACAACAGTATTAAAGCTTACGGCCGGCTTAAGGCCCCAATCATTTTGAGAAAGTTCAGACCCTAAAAGTGCAATGCCCAACCGAACAAAGTCATATTTATGATTTGGGAAACGTGCGACTCCAGAGGAATTTAATGCGTGCGTCTTAAAGGATTGTAACAAGGATGAACCCTTAAATCCCGCCCTTAAACGGCTGCAAATAGTGTCGTAAAGTTCAAATTGTTTTAACGTTGAATGGTCAAGTGAAGATGATTCTGCTCCTGCAAGGTGCGTATATACAGTTGCGACTTCAATGTTTTCTGTCGAACGAAGGATTTCAATAACGTCATTTAACTCCTCCTCTTTGAACCCCAGCCGGTGCATGCCTGAGTCAAAGTTTAAGTGTATCCGTTGCGGCGTTCTCTCGGACAACAACCTCCAGTTAATGTAGCTTTTAAGTTGTGCCAAAGAAACAATCGTGGGTTCAAGGTGGTACTTCTTAAGCGCTTCAAAGGTCATCGAATCGGGGTTCATCACAAGAATCGGTGCACTGATGCCGTCCTCTCTCAGCCTCACTCCCTCCTCCACGTAGGCAACCGCCAAATAATCAACCCCTTCGCGCTCCAAGTGTTTTGACAAAGCTGGGGCATTCGTTCCATATCCGAAACCTTTGACGACAGCGATGAGACCATCAGATCCTAACGTCGTCCTGATGCGTTTCAAATTATGCGAAACCTTTTTCAAGTCAAGCGTCAAAGATGTGACGTGACGGGCATCATCGTTATTAACCATCCGTCTCGGAATCGGTTTTCTTTTTTGGCGCTCTGAAAGCGACAAACGCATGTCTTGCCAAAGGGACGTACCTGTCCTTTTCCCCAAGTTCGACAGTGTCAACCCCACCTGCAATTCTATGAGAAAAATGAGCGTTTCGGCCTGTTTCTACACACACAGAATGGAGTTTAGTTACTTCTTCAGCCAAAGCCAAAAGCGTGGGCATCGCCCCAAATGGTTTTCCGGTGTAGTCCAAATCCAATCCTGCAACAATCACCCTTAGACCTCTGTTCGCCAGTTCGTTACACACTTCCGGAAGGTCGTCATCAAAGAACTGCGCCTCGTCAATCGCGATGACGAGTGCGCTCCGGCCATCAATATCAAGAGACTCAAAAATGTCTTTGCTCTTCGAAACCACCCTAGAAGGCATGGCGTTTTTATCGTGAGAAACAATCTCGTTCACTGCGTAACGTGTGTCGGTTGCGGGTTTAATAAGCAACGTGGGTTGATGTGCAATGACAGCCCTTCGGACTCTGCGCAACAATTCTTCGGTTTTCCCAGAAAACATCGGACCGCAAATCACCTCTAACCTTCCCTCTCCCAACTGAAGGGTGTTCATACTGTTTATAGAATCTAAATTGTGCATTTGCGGTGACAAGGTACGATTTGCATGTAATTTGGCAGTATGAAAAGCATCCAAATATTAACGACTTTCCTACTATTTAGTTCTCTGACTTTATTTTCATGTGTAAGGACCCCCGGAGAAGGGGGTAGAGCAAGTGTTACGGGTTCCGTTGAACTTGTCAGGAGGGTTCAACTAAATAATCCCCAATCTACAGTCGATACAATTGCGGCCTCAAATGTTGAGGTGTTTATTATTTATGGTGACCATCTAGGTCCAGACGATAAGGTAGATACGAATCCGGATGGCGATTTTACATTCGAATGGCTCCGCACAG
>CAJQPF010000082.1 GCA_905480095.1 uncultured Flavobacteriales bacterium | reverse complement strand
GATTTTTCCATATTGCCATGCCGAAGAGTCTGCGCCTCTATCTTCGATAATTTCATCTATCGCTGTCAGAAAAGCGCTATTGACAATCTGTCGGGCTGATTCAATTTCATCTGTATTTTGATTGTCCCACCAAGGAGAATTACTGTTCTGAAGCACAAGTGGGAATGTGTTTTCACAAACAATCGTCCCCCTGAATGTGAGGTACTTCTCCTCCCCCAACTCATCCTTAAAAACATCCTTAATCACAGCGTGCATCCATCTGTAATAAATCGTTGGCTCGACCTCTTCTATTCCGTGTGTTCCGCTCCAAGCTTTCATTTTTTCGAAAAATTCAGCATAAACGCCTTCGAAACTATTCTCCCCAGCGTACGCACACATCATTTTACAGTTGCTTTCATACACAGGAGAGTGCGTGCTCATTTGCAGTTCTTGCGAGTCTTCCATGGTCCAGTCTGCCTTGTCTTTAGAAAGCGCTGTAATGATTGATTTCGCACGCGTATTCCCGGCATAGTAATACCCCGGGTAATGCACGCCATCAACATCCTCTGGTGCGTTGTTCGTAGAGAAAATAAAACCACGTTCAGGATTGATCGTTTGGGGGTTTTTCGAGAAATCATACCATCCGAGAATGTCATTCTCAGCAAGAGAACCGTCTTGTATGGATTTCGAATCGGATGACGGGGATCGGATGGGGAGTTTCGCGGCAGCCCACCAAGCGATATTCCCCTCAATGTCTCCATGCATGACATTCAATCCCGGTGCATGAAACAAAGACACAGCATGTTGAACTTCCGCCATGTTACCTGCTCTGGAGAGACCGTAAAAGGCCTCCTGGATAAGGTTTTCCGGATACTTCATGTAGGTCCACCACATAGACACACTGTCAGAAATTAAAGGACCATGTAAGGTGCTTCTTACTTCGAATTCAACATCCGCACCGTCAGCCACGTGTATAATCTCATGCGAAACGTCCAAGTCCACCATTTGACCATCGTATAAATACTGATCACCGATGATTGTTTCCTTGTACAAATCGATGTCGTCATTCACAAACATCGTAATGCCCCAAGCCCTGTCTTTTGTGTGACCCAAAGGCGGAAAAGGGACTCCCGCGATGTGATTTCCATAATATTCCAACTCGGGGGTGGTCACATGTGCTTCATACCAAACAGAAGGCGAGGCGTACTTCATATGCGTGTCGTTGGAAAACAACACCGATCCGGATTTGGTTTTTGAACCAGAGATGACCCACGCATTCGACCCTATAAACTGTGGTACTGGCAATTTCTCATCTAAGCGATTTGCCAAATCAGAGAATGCCGCAACATCAACCGAAGCGTTTTGGGTTGGGATTTTTGTAAACCCCTGGACACCGAGCGCAACATCTGACAAATAGGTAGAATCAAAATTTGTTTTGAGCCAATCAACGATGGGCTCCGTTTTAATGTGAATTGCAAAACTGTAGGCCATAAATCCTGCAACTTTGTACATATCTACAATTTGAAACTGCTGAGGCGTTTCCCCTAAAAGCAAATACTCAACAGGATAATTTTCTTCACCAATAAATGTGTTTACGCCTTTTAAATATGAATGTGCAGCAGACTTGGTTTTTTCTGACGAAGTGTGCTCAAACAACGCGGCGTCCTTGACCGCGGCGTCTCTCATCCCAAGTGTTCTCAGATACCGGTCGTTCTCGATCATGTCAGCTCCGAGAAGTTCGGACAATTCACCCCCACCGGCACGACGAAGCAAATCCATCTGCCATAAACGCTCAGAAGCATGCACATACCCCAGCGCGAACATGGCATCACTCTCTGATTCAGCATAGATATGAGGAACGGCCATGTCATCAAACACAATTTTGACATCATGACCTATGTCAGATGACACGATCTCAAAATTATAATCTGTGGACGAGGACTGAATAAAGAGATAAAGTGACACACCCAGAAGCAGAAAAATACCGACAATCACATAAAGAAATATCACAGTTTTTTTCATGTGGCAAAACTAGACAATCACATTCCAGTAACAGGTGACAATCGTAAACTTAAATTGACATGGGAACTTCCATCAATAAAATTCTGGACGCTTTTTCAACCGTAATAGAAAGAGATGCGGTGTCCCAAATCCCAAAGCCATCGCGCTTTTCTAACTTCTGCCCCTCAATCGTAGCTTCACCCTCTATGATGAATGCATAAACGCCGTTGTTCACCGAATTTAAAGTATAAACCGTAGACTTTTTCTCACTGAACGCTCCGACACTAAACCACGCATTCTGATGAATCCATACACCTTGATCAGTTTCATTTGGTGATAAAATCTGAGAGAACTCATTTTGAACTTCAAGATCTCTGATAGCTTGTTGATCATACCTCGGTGTGACGTTCTTTTTGTTTGGGAAAAGCCAAATCTGCAAAACCTTGACGTCAAATTCCTGACTCGCATTAAACTCACTGTGGGTGATCCCTGTGCCTGCACTCATGACCTGCACATCTCCACTTTTAATCACCGTACCATTGCCCATGTTGTCTTTGTGTTCAAGGTCTCCCTGTAAAGGAATCGTGATGATTTCCATATTGTCATGAGGATGCGTATTGAAACCTTTACCCCCCGCAATCGAGTCATCGTTGAGTACGCGTAGAACACCGAAATGCATCCGCTCTGGGTTGTGATAATTGGCGAAACTGAACGTGTGGTTTACTTTCAACCAACCATGATCAGCTGAACCTCTTGTATTTGCTTTGTGTAAGACCGTATTCATCGTCTTGATTTCATTATTTGGTACATGATTGAATCCTATGGTTCCTCGCAGCTTGTCATAGGTAGACTCAGTATGCTGTGACGATGCTGAACGAATAAAAGGGGCAGCAAAAAAAGCCAAACCAGATGCTATCGTGCCTTTAATAAATTTAATTCTATTCATACCTACAAGGTAAAAAAAAATTGACTCTACTTTTATTAACCTATATTGACACCTTGAAATACATTAAAAACCTTCTTCGGGCCTCTGTTTTTATGACTATCGCGATCCTTGGAGAGGCCGGATACGCTCAATCAGCTTGTGATTTGGAACCTGATCCGGGACCATGTTTCGCTGCGATACAGGCATATTATTTCAATCAAGATTTACAAACTTGCGCTGAGTTTACATGGGGTGGATGTGGTGGGGTTGTGCCGTTTGAGACGTTGGCAGAATGTCAATCGGCGTGTGAATCAGGTGGATTCAATCCAAATGAACTTTGTGACTCCATCGTTGTGACTGTAAACTCAGTCGTACAACCTGAGTTAGACACACCTGGGGTTGTCACGATTTCCATGTCTTCGATATACACAAC
>CAJQPF010000081.1 GCA_905480095.1 uncultured Flavobacteriales bacterium | reverse complement strand
AGGTAAATCCCTTCTCCATCAGGACTCAGCTTAAATTCGGCATGATTCTCCCCTTGAATGGAGTCGTTATCTAACCAAACCAATAAAAATCCATTTGGCAATATCGTTGTAAGCCCACCATTTGTACTTGGGAACTGCCATTTGGTAAGGCTATCTAATCGGTCACTTAAAAAATGCCCCTCTAAGTTTAAAATACCTCCCTCGTGATATAGCTCCACCCAATCATCACTCTCGAAAAAATCATCGAAACTGTTAAGTTGATTGCTGGCCATAAGTTCATTAATATAGGTTTGACCTATAATGAATGTAAAAGGGCATAAAATACTGATAACAAATATAATAACCTTAAGATTATTCATTATACTTTTCTATTTTTGCATTTTCAAAACCTTCTTTGACAGATAAATCATACGCTCGTTTTGCATCCTCAAAGCGCAACTTGGAGGTGAAATAGACCTTCTCCCCCGCGATTTCAATGCTTCGAACTGTGACCAACGTCCCTAAACGCAACAATGCAGCAGCTTTGATCGCAGGTATGGCATTGACAAACGATGCAATTCTTACTCGGTAGAAGGCTTCAGGAGCTACAGAAGCTACTGTTTCTATGGGTTGGGCATTGCCGCGCTCAAGGTCAATTGCATTCATGGCAATGATCTTGATGCGTTTTCCATTTTCGAGCTGTACAATAAACGCATCTTCTCTCGCTCCTCTTTCAATTAAAAGGGGCAACATCTCTAATGTCTGACTGACACTTTGGCTTGCCTCAGTATACCATCTCTTCAGTCCGCTGCTTAATCCTTCGTAAAATAAATTCCCCTTTGTCATGGCTAACATTGGCTGGGTTGGCTCTCCTGAAAACGCCCCGATTTGAACTGCATACCAGATTCCTTTGAGTTGGTCTGTTGCTTGAATCCCTTCAAGAGCAACGAGAGGCGTAGATTGAAGTTCAATTTCTTTTTCCGCATCCTCATCCGCATCCTCATCCACTGTTTGTATTACCGTCGCGTTAAACACATCTTCCAATCCAAACGCGATTAATTCAACTTTTGCCTTGCTCCTCTCTTCCTCATTCACAAACGGCCCCACAAAGACTTTAATCAATCCATTCGGCAACGTTTTAATAATAATATCTGTGTTTTCTGGCAGAAAACCGGCATCTGGTAAGGATGAAAACACGCCCACCTGTATGGCCAATTCTGAAGTCTGAACAGGGGCTAGAACTGCCGCGTTCACTGGCGCGAGAACGGGTTCCTGAATCGAGTCTGCTTGAGCGACCATCACATTCTCTGATTCCACAACCTCCCTGATTTCAGAATCGGGTTGTGGACTGTTGATCGCTATGGAAGAATCCGCTTCAGAATCTTCTTGATTTTGTGGCTCAATGGGTTCGAGTTTGGCAATCGACACTGCATGGGAACGGTAAAGTACAGCCGAACTGAAATGACCCGAACGATCGCTCACGAGCCATCCTCCACTTAGATTCCCATTTGCCAAAGTGTTTGATTCAGGGAAAAGGAAATATTCATTTGAGGATGTGTTCCAAGCACGAGGTAACCGTTCCGCAGATCCATACTTTCCATTTGCGGCGGTTGCTTTGGCAGAAAACAAATCAAAGCCCCCTAAAGATGATGCCCTATCAGAAGCGAATATGATTGATTCGGTCTCTTTGTGATACACCGGGTTGATCTCGTCTGCAGCGCTGTTTATCGAGTCTGGAAGCCGCTGCGATTCAGACATAGACCCGTCGGGGTTAATCTTTGACATATAGATATCAAGCCCAGTAGCACCTTTGTTGCCATATGAACAAAAGTAAATGACGTCAGACTCTGGGTCGTAAACGACAGGACTCACCCAGCCTCTTTTCTTATCAAGTTTAGAACGAAGTGCTGTGGGCACCAGAGTGATTCTAAAGGGTGTGCTTTCTGTGGGAATCGATCTGAAAAAGTCACCCAATTCAACCTCATTTTTACTCGAATGCGAAACCGAAATTGTGGGCGACTCAAGATCTTGTAACGCTTCGCATTGTGACAGACGGAATACTGCTTCATTTAACCATTCTGACTTCTTGTTTGAGAAGGAGATGGCACGTTGAAAGAATTTTGCGGCTTGTTTGAAATCTTCAATGTGGTGATACGCCAGGGCGAGAAAGAAAAGACGCTCCCCTTCAGACGCCATTTTACCGTCCAAGGCGAGGAGCCTTTGTATCCCTTCTTGACGCAATGCTGAGTCTGCAGTACAGGTCACGGCATAATAATATTGAAACTCAATTTGATCAGGCTCGATACTTAAAAGCGCGCCATATTGACTGTTTGCATCCGACATATTCCCCTCCATAAAAAAGGCAGCGGCTGAAGAAGCGCTGGGAATGTTGGTTTGTGCAGTTGCGCAAAAAGAAACGACACCCAAAATCATGAGGAAAATTAGGGGTCTATCAATATTTGAGAACAACTGCTTCATATTATTCCGAAAAGTACATTACCATGTGGCTTTCTTAGGTGTGAGTTGGTAGTTTTGCGTAAATTATTAATTAACAATATGGCACACGGCACATTTCAAGTCCCTTTCCCGGTAAACGAACCCGTTCTTTCATACGCTCCAGGCTCGCCTGAGCGAGAAGAACTTCAGGAGATGTACAATCACATGTACAATCAAGATCCGATCGACGTCCCTATGTATATCGGCGGAGAGCACGTTCGCACATCTGACAAAAGACCCATGACTCCCCCTCAAGCGCACGGGAAAGTCCTCGGCCATTTCAACTATGGGGATGCGTCTCACGTTGAAGCAGCAATCAACGCAGCATTGTCAGCACGCAAGCAATGGGCTGCATTTTCATTTGTTGAAAGAGCGACCATCTTTTTAAAAGCTGCCGATCTTATTGCTGGGAAATACAGAGCGAAGATCAATGCCGCGACAATGCTTTCTCAAGGGAAGAACTGTTTTCAGGCCGAGGTTGACGCTTCGTGTGAGCTTATTGACTTCCTCCGGTTTAACGCTTACTTCGCACAGGAGATTCAGCAAGTTCAACCAGAAAGTGCGGACGGGATTTGGAACAGAACAGAATACAGAGCGCTCGAAGGATTCACCTTCGCCGTGACTCCATTTAATTTCACAGCCATTGCAGCAAACCTTCCTGCATGTATGGCCTTGATGGGCAATGTGGTCGTTTGGAAACCTGCAGAAACGCAGATGTACAGTGCGCAAGTCCTTATGGAAATTTTCATTGAAGCTGGCCTTCCTGACGGCGTCATCAATCTGATCACAGTTGACGGCCCAGTAGCTGGAGATGTTGTTTTTAAACACAAAGACTTCTCTGGACTTCACTTCACGGGGTCAACAGCCGTTTTCCGCCACCTTTGGAAAACCATCGGTGAGAACCTTGAGAACTACAAGTCCTACCCGCGTATTGTAGGCGAGACTGGTGGAAAAGACTTCGTTGTGGCGCACAGCAGTGCGAATACAAAAGCAGTGACGGCAGGACTTATTCGCGGTGCTTTTGAGTATCAAGGCCAAAAGTGTTCAGCTGCTTCTCGCGCCTACATCTCCGACAACATTTGGCCTGAGATCAAGGAACAGCTTTTAGGAGAATTAAAGACATTGAAAATGGGCTCACCGGCTGACTTTTCGAATTTCATCAATGCAGTCATCGACAGACGGTCGTTTGACAAGATCAAGGGATACATTGAGTATGCAAAGGGTCAAGACGATTGTGAGATTATTTCTGGTGGCACATGCGATGACTCTGTGGGATACTTTATTGAGCCTACAGTTATCGTTACATCAAACCCTCATTTCAGAACGATGGTGGAAGAGATTTTCGGCCCTGTCCTGACCATTTACGTGTTCCCTTCGAACGATTTTGACGCCACGCTCAAGCTCGTTGACTCAACAAGTGAGTACGCACTCACCGGAGCCGTTTTTGCCCAAGACCGATATGCGCTGTCAGCAGCCAAAGACGCCCTTGAGCATGCCGCTGGAAATTTCTATCTGAACGACAAACCCACAGGTGCAGTAGTAGGTCAACAGCCCTTCGGCGGTGCCAGAGGATCAGGCACAAACGACAAAGCAGGCTCTGCCCTCAACCTCCTTCGCTGGGTCAGCCCGCGAAC
>CAJQPF010000080.1 GCA_905480095.1 uncultured Flavobacteriales bacterium | reverse complement strand
CTGGTTTTTGATTCATCTAGTTAGGACGAGAATTTCAGCTATAGCTCAGTCACAGCGTGGCTTTAAGCTGAGTTTAGAACATTTAGGTTCGAGTCCCTGTGGGATCACAACTAGAAAAGATAAAACCCTGTTATCATTACGATAGCGGGGTTTTGTTTTTAGTCCTCTATTTCACAATCAGATCCTGGAGGTGAACACTCAGTAATGGCATCATCAAGATTATTTGCGCTAATAATGTAAACGTATGGTTCTCCGCCATCACTTCCACAAACACAATTATATTCTTTCGTGCAAGAAAAAAGTGTGCACGATACGAATGCCATAAGTAGTAATCGTGATTTCATTGTTGGTTTTGGTTGTTATTAAACTTTGGGAATCTTATCATCTGTAGCATGCCTTATACACGATGACATTTTACTCAACCACAAACTTTTTTTCTACTGATCCATCATCGTAGATGTGGAAGCGGATTTGGTTTGTTGTGTGATTGACTTCTCGGCCTAAAGCATCAATGACCTTAATGAGTTGTTTTGTTGATGATGTTAAAGGACTTGTCACATCAGATGAGTTACAGTCCAATTTCCCATTCATGTCATATTCAGACAAGTGCTCCCATATTTTTTCGTGAGAAACGATGTCCATATTGCCAAATGTTCCTGGCCAATCATGTCCACCTCCGATAACTTTATAGTGATACAGATCGATACATTCATCTTCAGAAGACCAAGAATATAATTCTACTGTGCTTCCATCAGTTGTATTAATATTAGGGACTGAAGACAGATTTGCGGTGGGCAATAGATTGTTATTCGCGATCCAGGATTCATGAGTGGCATCACTGCTTTGATAGTAAAGTGTTCCTTCATAAGTCACCCCATCATAAGGAGAAATAGAATCTTCATCTCCTAAAATGGTCACGACTGGAGTCGGATGAGTGACAATACAGTTGTCATATGTTTCTGCATACATTGTTCTGGCAACGACACCGATACCAGTAATTTTATTGTTCAGTCTGCATCCCAAATCAAATGTGAAGCCACCACCATTTGAATATCCTAATGCAAACACTCTATTTAAATCAATATTGACTTCTAAATGTAAATGGTCAATGAGTTGATCAATAAATAAGATATCACTGTGTGGATTTGGCAATGTGAATGGCAAGTCTCCCGAAGTGACAACTTGCCAATTCGTTTCTTGACCGTTATTAGGGTCAGGGTAAGCATCTGGATACACAAGAATGAAATTTTCAGAGTCAGCTAGATCTCTCATATCTGCAATCGCCAATTGGTCATTGGCTGAACCTGTCCCACCATGAAAACTTAAAACCAGTGGCAATGGTTCATTCATATTGAAATCTGAGGGTAAATAGAGCAAATATGTCCTGTTTAGCCCTTCAATATCGATTGATTCATTGCTCAATTGAGCACAAACTCCCACACTATACAAACAAGTTAACGCTACAAATAGAATTCTCATATCTCTGTATATTTTAGACAAGCAATTTACGTCGATTCATTTAAAATAGTGAATAGGCTTGCGTAGGTTTTTTAGGCTCATTCAGGCTTTTTTGACGAATTTAGATTTAAGCCCCATTTGTCCGAAGCCCATAATTTTACAGTCGATGTCGTGTTCAGCATCGCGGAGTCTGATGTTTTTTACCTTTGTGCCAGCCTTTACAGGTTTCGGCGCCCCTTTCACGGGGAGGTCTTTCATGACGATGACGGAGTCACCATTTTGCAGGCGTGTCCCGTTCATGTCATTTACAACAAGTCCTGTGGCGTCTTCAGCTTCTTTGGTGTCCCACTCATGGCTGCACTCTGGGCAAGCGTAGATGTTTTCTCTTAGCGCATAACCATAGGGACACTCACATGTGGGGCAACGCTTCATTTCATCTGACATGGGTTCTTCTTTAAAGTGGTATTGATGCAAATTAAGTGACAAAGATTTGGTATGCACATCTTGTTATCATCTTACCTTGTCATCCTGATTAAAAAGACATTACCTGATAATACATGAATATTCTTTTCTACGATGGACCCTGTGCGCTCTGTCACTTTACGGTGAGGATGATCATGAGGTTAGAAGACAAGCAGAAAGCGGACAAGCTTTATTTTGCCTCGATTCAAAGTGACACGGCAGAGAAGTTGTTGATTGAATCACTCAGAACACCACCGTTGTCGGGTGTCATCATCATCGAAAATGGTGGGACGCCAAAAGTGGGCGTGGATGCTGTGAAATTACTGAAGCCTTTCCTGCGATCGAGATGGGGGTTTGTCACTTTCTTGGTGACAGAAAAGATGTATCGTTTCATTGCGAAGTACCGTCACCTGTCTGGCAAGGTAGATAATGCGAGTTGCTACATCTCTAAGAACTACGCAAGTAGACTCTTGCCTTAACGCCCCTGCATGAGATTCACATTGCTGGCCCAAAAAAGACCGCATTTCCAAAAACCTTATGGCCATTTTTCCAAAACGCACGAAAGAGGACATTGTCGACCAAGTAGATTGCATTTCCGCCACCCATCGAATGTGCGCCGAAGCTGAGGCTATTGTCGAGCATTCTGTTCGCTCTTGCGCCGGAAAACCCACTGAAAGGTTCTGCGCTTCCGCTTAACACGCCGACATTCCCACCTTTGTTAAGTGGAGCATAACGTTGTGCACTTGTTTTGATGCTTAAATAATGATCACCATATCCATAGG
>CAJQPF010000079.1 GCA_905480095.1 uncultured Flavobacteriales bacterium | reverse complement strand
TGTTCAAGAGAACATCATCGGTTTGGGTTGTGCTCCGATCACGGATGGCGCAAACTATGCTAACCGCCAGTGGAACCAGGGCGATGACGATGCATCAGATGTTTACAACTCATGCGAGCCATGTCCAACAGACGTTGAAGGTTGTATTGATGATGCAGCTTGTAACTATGACGCTACAGCGACAATCCAAAGTGGATCTTATGGCGCTGGAAGTCTAAACTTCGAGTGGACAGGAGCAAGTTCTTGGTTTAGTGAAATCTCTTATGAAGTTAACGGAGAGACTTACTCTGGTGATGCATCTGGTGATATTAGTTTAGAGGCAGGAACATATACTGTGACTGGTTTTGATTCTTATGGAGATGGTTGGAACGGAGGAGAACTTACAATTACTGACGCATTTAGTTCTGTCTCAGTTGTTCTTATCGTTGCCGGTTCAGAAGATTCAGTTTCTATTGAAGTCACTGGAGGATTTACTGCAACAGGCTGTGACTATGAGTCGTGTGCTGGTTGTACAGATGGTACAGCATGTAACTATGATGAGACTGCTACAAATGAAGATGGTTCTTGTACTTATGCAGGACTTGTGTTTGATTGTGATGGAAATTGTCTAGAAGGCTCAAATGTTACGTTGACACTTTATGACTCTTATGGAGACGGTGGAGGATCAGTAACTATTAACGGTGATACTTATACCTTAGACGGTGGGTCTTCAGAAGATTTTGCGCTATGTCTTGATTTGTCTGTGTGTACAGAAGTTATATATGCAGCTACTGATAATTGGGGATATGAAAACAGCTGGTCTTTATCTGATTCTAATGGAGTATTGGCTTCAGGAGATAATGAGGATGGAAGAGTTGGAAACTGTATAGATGGATGTACAGATGAAACAGCTTGTAACTACGATGAGACTGCTAACGTTGCAGATGATTCTTGTACCTATGCTGATCAGTACTTAAACTGTAATGGCGATTGTCTTAATGATGCCGACGGAGATGGAGTATGTGATGAGCTAGAGATTGCTGGATGTGTTGTTCCAGGAGCTTGTAACTACGCAACTGGCGTTACTGATCTAGCACCATGTGTCTACGCAGACCCAGGATACCTATGTGATGGTTCTTGTGATGGAGATACTGACGGTGATGATGTTTGTGATGCAAATGAGATCGCTGGTTGTCAAGATTCTGCTGCGTGTGACTACAATGCAGATGCAACTGATGCTGCTGATTGTGATTACACATCTTGTTTAGGATGTACAGACGCTTCAGCATGTAACTATGACGCTACTTCAACTCAAGAAGATGGTTCTTGTGATTACTGTTCTTGTGATAACGCAGGAGGCGGACAAGACGGATTCGGGTTAGAGCTTGAGGAAGTTTCTATAGATGGTAGTTTAACGACATACCGTGTGTATGTAACAACTCCTGACGCTGGTGACTTTGTTTCTGCGATATCAGGAGACGTTAATAACCCATCTTTCTTGAGAACAACAACTACGTTCGCACAGAGTGCAGTGGGTAGCTTAACAGCGGATAACATTAATCCATTGTTCTTCACATCATTCCCAGATCTTGCGACTGATAGCTGGTTGACAATTGGAATTGATCAAGCGCCTGCTGCTGGTGAGGGTACGATCTCTACAGCTGTTGCTTCTGGTGATACATGGGGTGCTGACTTTGAAGCTGGAGGAAACCTTGAGATCAATAGTTTCTTCGGGGGTAGCTGGTTTGCATTGAATAACGTGAGTAACGGATTTGCTGGCGAAGACAACAGAGTCCTTGTGGCTCAGTTGACAACAGATGGAAATATTACTGGATCACTTTATACTCAGATCTTCCCTGCTGGTGATTCGGGTCAAGAACTTCTCTTGAACTTGTCTTTCGGTACGACTGGATGTGGATGTACAGATGAGGCAGCTTGTAACTACGACGCTACAGCGATTTATGATAACAACGATTCTTGTGGATATCCTGACGCAGGATATGATTGCGCAGGAAACTGTCTCGCTGATGCTGATGCTGATGGAATCTGTGATGAGTTCGAAGTGCCTGGATGTACAGATGCTGAGGCTTGTAACTACGACGAATTAGCGACTGATGATGACAGTTCTTGTTACTATCTCGAGCTAACAGATCTCCCAGGTGGAGCTCCTGCTTGTGGTTTATTCTTCAGCGGATATGCTGAAGGCTCTGCTAGCCATAAGTTCTTAGAGATCTACAACCCAACTGATTCAGATGTGGATTTGACTGCATATGCTTTCCCTAGTGTAGCAAATGGACCTAGTAATGCTGGAACTCACGAGTATTGGAATGAATTCCCAGAAGGTGCTGTGGTTGCTGCAGGTGATGTATACGTTATAGCTCATGGAAGTTCAGACGCGTCAATCCTTGCTGAAGCAGATCACTATCATACTTACCTTTCTAATGGTGATGACGGTTATGCGCTTGTTCTAGGTACAGAAAGTGACAATGTTGTCATTGACGTCATAGGTCAAAACATATATGATGCAGATTATTCTGATCCAGGTTCTGGATGGGAAGTTGCTGGAGTTTCTAATGCAACGAAGGATCACTCTCTGATTCGTAAGTCTGATGTGAATAGTGGTAATGCTGGCGATTGGGCTGCTTCTGCTGGAACTGACGCGGATGATTCAGAGTGGATTGTTTTAGATCAAGACGATTGGTCTGGTGTAGGATCTCACGACTTCACAGGATCTTGTGGAGGTGCTGCTCAAGCATATGTTTACGATTGTGATGGAGCATGTTTCAACGATGCTGATGGTGATAACGTTTGTGATGAGTTAGAGGTTGCTGGATGTACAGATTCTGGCGCTTGTAACTACGATGCTTCTGCGACAGATGAGGATTCATCTTGTGAGTACTTAACATGTGCAGGTTGTACAGATAGTACTGCTTGTAACTATGATGATTCTGCAACGATAGAAGATGCATCTTGTTGGTACGCTGAGCAGTTCCAAAACTGTGATGGGTCTTGTATCAATGACATCAACGTCAACGGAATATGTGACGAAATTGAAATCGAAGGTTGTACATATGCTGATGCATGTAACTTTGACTTCGAGGCAAATGTTGAGGACGGGTCTTGTGACTTCGCTTGCTTAACAGATGGATGTACAGATAACGGTGCAGTGAACTACAACTCTGACGCGACTGTAGATGATGGTTCTTGTTTGTTCATCGGTTGTATGGACGAAGGCGCTCTTAACTACGATGCAGATGCGAACTTGGATTGTGGTTGTCAGTACCCAGACGCTTGTCCTGGTGACTTCAACGATGACAATGAGGTTGACGTAAGTGACCTACTTGACTTCTTCCAGTTATGGGGTAACGTTTGCGAATAGCATTCATTAACGAATAAAAGAAACGGGCTGCCTTTGGGCGGCCCGTTTTTTTATGCTTTAGAATTTCTTTGGATTAACTTTGCCTCATGACAGAACTTTCTGACAAGGAGAGGATGCGAAAGCAGCTTGATGCCAGCCATACGTGGCCGTGCGAATTCATGTTTAAATTTATTGTACCTAAGGGGAATGAAAATGAAGCTGCGTTGCGCGCCATTTTTGGTTTGAAGGCCAAGCTTCAGATGAAGGTGTCGAGTACGGGGAAGTATAAAGCGTTCACAATATTAGATCGTGTGAAAAACGCAGATGAAGTTTTTTCGAGATACGAAGCAGCATCACAGATACCAGGAATCATCTCCTTGTAAATTACATGCGCTCAGGCATAGACACGCCCAACAGAGACATGCCTGTTTTTACAGCGCTGCTGCACAAATAACAAAGCGCAAGTCGGACGTTGCGTACCGATTCGTCTTCTTCCTTGATGATGGGATGGTCTTGATACCAGCGACTGTATGATTTGGTAATGTCGTAGCAAAGATTAGCGACGAGAGAAGGGTCATATGATTTGGCCGCTTCTTCGATAACTGAAGGCAGAGATAAAGCCGCCATTAACAGTGCGCGTTCAACATCATCAAGATGTACCGGTGAGAGGGGGGTAAGGGACGCGATATCGTCTATGCCTGCATTGCGGAGCACAGATCGTGCACGCACGTAATTGAATTGAATATACGGTCCTGTATTTCCGATAAAGTCAATACTGGCTTTGGGATCAAACATCATCGACTTTTTAGGGTCGACACGTAAGAGGAAGTACTTGAGTGCCCCGTACCCTACGTTTTTGTAGAGAGCGTCTCGGTCTTCTTCTGGAATGTTCTCAAGCTTTCCAGCGTCGCGTGCGAGCTGTTCGGCTGTCGTTTTCATCTCTGCCATGATATCGTCAGCGTCGACGACAGTGCCTTCACGAGATTTCATCTTGCCCTCAGGGAGCTCTACCATGCCATATGAAAGGTGATGACATCTGGAGGCTTGTTCTAAGCCAAGCTTGGAGAGGATTTCAAAAAGGACTTTGAAATGATATTCTTGTTCATTGCCTACAGTATATACCTGACGGTCAAGAGCTGGGTAGTCTTTGAATCGGAGTATGGCTGTGCCAATATCCTGAGTCATATATACAGAGGTGCCATCTTTGCGAAGGAGTAGCTTTTCATCTAACCCGACGTCAGAGAGGTCAACCCAGATCGAGTTGTCGTCTCGTTGCGTAAATGCGCCAGAAGCAAGCCCTGCTTCGACTTGAGACTTCCCCGTGAGATAGGTGTCGGATTCGTAATATAGTTTGTCGAAATCGACGCCCATTTCTCCGTAGGTGTAATCAAAGCCCTCATAGACCCATCCGTTCATCTTAGACCATAGGGCTCTGGCCTCGTGATCTTCAGACTCCCATTTGTGAAGTAAATCACGGGCAGCTAAAAGGAGAGGGGCTTGAGACTCTGCAGTTTCTTTATCCGCACCTGATGCGATGAGTTCTTTTACTTCAGCTTTATAATGATGGTTAAATAAAACGTAGTAACGGCCTACAAGTTTGTCTCCTTTCTCACCTGTAGAAGTGGGCGTTTCTCCATTGCCGAAAAGTTTCCAAGCAATCATGGATTTACAAATGTGAATGCCACGGTCGTTTATGATTTGGACTTTCACCACATCGTGACCGGCAGCTTTGAGGATTTCAGCGACACTATATCCGAGAAAAATGTTCCGCAAATGCCCCAGATGCAAGGGTTTGTTGGTATTGGGAGAGCTGTACTCTACCATGATTTGTGACTTGGAACCAGGCGTGTTTCGCCCGAAGGTGTCCTTTTGTAAAATGGCCTGATTTAAGGCGTGTGCCCAGTATTCATCTGAAATAGTTAAATTCAGAAATCCCTTGACAACTTGAAAGTCAACAATAATCTCTTCCTGTTGCACCAAATATGCGCCTATTTCTTTGCCGGTTTCTTCAGGAGACTTCCCTGCAAGTCTCGAAAAAGGAAATACGACAACAGTCCTGTCGCCTTGGAATTCTGACCGCGTACTTTGTATTGAAATTTGAGTATCACTGGGACGAGACCCGTATAGTGAATTGCAAGCTGAAGAGACAGCCTCGGTAAGTCGTTTTTCGAGTTTCAGCATGCTAAAATTTGTGTTTAGGGAGGTGTACTTCTGCCATCATACATCGTGCAGATCCACCCCCGCACGCTTCGATAATGTCGAGTGGAATTGAAATGATTTTCCCAAATTTAGAGATTTTTTCTATCTGAATTTTATCCAATGCTTGATGCGCAGATTTACTCATGACAATTCTAGGGGTATCATCTAATGTTGAGGATACCTCAAGCATGTTGCCGGCAAAATGTGCGATTTGATCTTCAGAAAGCGTGATTATTTCAAGGTTATTTTCCTTGAGAGAATTTTCCAGGATCTCTCGGTCCTCAGGATGGTCACAGCTGTCAAGACAGACGGTAACCCAACCTGAACCGATACACATCATGACGTTTGTGTGATAGATCTGTTCACGGCGGTTTTCTACAGGTTGTAATGATTCAAAACAGATGCCTTCCATCTCAAAAGTGTCACAGAATTGTGCAAACGCGTTGCGGTCCGTTCTGGGACTGAGTGCAGCATACGCTTTTGAATGTAAACGGTCAAGAACGATACTTCCAGTGCCTTCAAGGAATACGGAATGGTTTTCAAATTCAGTAAAGTCTAGGACGTCTGAAATTTTAAACCCATGAACGTGTTCGAGGTCAAATAAGATGTCCTCACGCCTTTCAAGTCGTCTGTTTTCTGCCAACATGGGGTAAAGTCCTACGCGTCCGTCTGCGTGAAAGCTGACCCAGTTGTTTGGGAAAAGTGCGTCAGGAGTGTCCGTTTCTGGATCATCATCAAAAACGATGACATTCACACCTTCAGAGCGAAGTGTTTCGACCATGTTGTCAAATTCTTCAAGTGCCTGATCCACAACGTCTTCAGGAGAAACATTGTCGAGAACTTTTTGGTAATAATTGTTTCCGGCGGTTTCTTCATTCATCCTAAATGCAGTCGGTCGGACCATCAAGATATTTGGGGTGCTTTGTGCTTTCATTTCTGTCGTACAAGGGGCAAAGTGCTACATCTGAGAAGACCTTCGAGTTTGCCTGTCTCGTTAAAGGGCGTTTCAATGACTGTATATCCCCAATCTCGAAGTTGGGCATTGACTGCAGTGAATCCTGTTTCACTGACGATTGTCGTGGGTGAGATGCTAAATATGTTGCAGTGCATGTTATACATGGCATCTGCATTCACTTCCATAAGTTTTCCATTATATTTTTTTCGGATCCACCTTATATCTTCTGGGTTCTTCATTCCCTCCGGATGGAAAATAGCATGGCCATTGCTTAAAGGGCAGATGCAGCAATCAAGGTGTAAAGCATTGGCATACGGATCTATATCTGACTTAGATAATTCAAACGCTCGGATTTTTGCTTGAGGAAATTGTTCTTGAAGCCAATGAATAGCTGCTCTATTCGTTCTGGATGTTTTATAGATGTTAAAATCTTCGTCTTCGCTATACCCCATCCATATTTCGTCACTCATGGGCATAATGTCTCCACCTTCTAACCTAACGCCTTCTGGAGGTGTAAGGGTGTTTTCTGGTGTGATGTGTGTGCTCAGGCTGCTGATTCCATCCCATTCAGGTGCTCTTTCAGGAATCATCGAAGAACGAATGAATTTGTCACAAAGTGTCACCCCTACGTCTCTGGTGAAAATTTGATTGAGGTTCGGAATTGGTTTTGGCCTAAGAACTTCAACTCCATGGGCTTCTAGAATGTCAACAAAGGCATCCAATTCTTTTTGAACATCAGATTCAGTAGGGTAGGTGCCCGCAAGGATATGTTCTCTTGATTTCGGGTCAACAGCTTCTTCCGCCGATGGAGTAGATCCCCAAGACGTTGCAGAGCCCACGACGACTTTTTTAAGTGTGTCCCATTCATTTAGGACAAAGCAATTTTCAGTCGAACTCATTGCTTTTTGTCGTATTCACGTGATTGACGCAACAATGACAACATGGTAGAGGATTCCATCAAGTCTTTCCCAAAAGCAGCTTTATTAAAGCCTACAGGCAAGAAGCTGAAATGTAAAGTGTCGTATGTGGTAATGGCGAAAAGATTCGAGTATGCGTGAGCATGCCAGTTTCTGATTTGAAGAGAATCCCCATTTTCGTCCAATTCATTGTAGGCATTGTATGTGATGTTTTCACTGCCATATTTATCGCCTATCACAAAGCGCATTCCCTCAGGATTTCCTTCGAAGTTTGGGAGGAAATCCATATAGAAGTCAATGTCACTTCCGATTATAGCAACCATTTGGTCTTCCTCTTGAATCCAGTCACTCACAAATTTTATGTCTGATTTCTCCATCCGATTTATGAATCCTTTCTCCTTCCAATGAGTGATTCCTGCAAACTGCGTATTGAGCATAGCGGTGTCACTGAATTTGTGAACAGGGAAGTGCGTAAGATGGGTGATCCAATCTGCAGAATCGCCAGTATTCATTGTGTGGAAATAGGTATACATATCTTTAGCGATTAGATCCAGAGTATCACTGCCGATTCCTGAAACGAGCTGTGCTTCGTTAATGGTGACTTCCAAAGGGTCATTTTCCCAATCGAATCCAGGGACGCCAGGATGAGTGGGTGTCTCCGTAAGGGTGGGATTGTTACATCCAGTTGAGATACAGATAAAACAAATAAAAATCGAAACAAATCGCATGTTGACTTGGGAGATTATATAATTCACTTTCATGTCGTAAAGATACAGAGTTAACCTAGCTTTTTCAGAAACTTTACGAGGTCTGAAATGATGTTTTTATTTGAAAACTTATGCCTCATAAACATTTGTCCAGATTGAGCTATTCTATTTGCGGTGTCAGATGATTCAAGTAGCAATAGGATGTGCTTTGCGAATGCTTCAGGTGCGTTCGCTACTAAGGCATGTTCGCCATGTACCAGCGCCAATCCATCGACGCCGATTTCGGTGCTTACAGTGGGTCTTCCCGCCGACATTCCTTCGACTGCTTTTACTCTCATTCCTGAACCCGTTAAAAGAGGAATTGTCATAATGCCATTTCGTGTCAAAAATTCGGCGGCGTTTTCAACTTCTCCGATGACGTGGATGCCAGAGGAAACATCGGATTTAAAGCTTTCGGGCATGTTTCTGCCTGCCAGAAAAAGATTGGCGTTCTGATTCTCTTCTCTCACTTTTGGCCAAACCTCTTTAATCAACCACTGTACGCCTTGAATATTGGGCAACCAGTCCATGGACCCCAAATGAAAGACATGGTCTACAGATGTGAAAGTAGAGGCAGCTGGTCGTTTTTCGAAATCCATTCCGAAAGGAGAGACGTGCATGGGTTTTTTTATGCCTAAGTCTTTAAAAATTAAGGCGTCACCTTCACTAATTGGAAGTACAGCATCGAAGTTGTTCAGGTGATTTATTTCATATTCTTTAAGCTGTGACGTTAGTTTTGAGAGGTACCATTTTTTCGGTCCTATTCTCGCTTCTTTTGTAAGTCCCTGCCAAATCTGATGTTCAACATTGTGCGCTCTTAAAACCACACATGCGGCACTGAGGCGACGAATAGATTCCTCGTATGATGCCATGAACAGCGATTCCAGAATGACAACATCGAAAACTTCATCACGAAGTATGTGCTCAAGTTTACGAGTGAAGTCAGGAGAATGAAACCGACCAATATGATAGCTCTCTCCCGCAATTAAATGTCGGAGCGCATCTGTGGGGTTTAATGCTGTCTTGACATCTACAGCATGATATTGGGTCGCTGTCATGTAATCAGTATCCAGATGTTCCGGGATGTGCGGATGTTTTTCGGTACTGATCGAAAGTACTCTCACAGAATGACCATCGGCCAAAAGTCCCCGTGTCATCGCATCCATGGCTAAACAACCGCCGTCGCGAGCTGGCCTTGGGGGTTTAGGACAAAGTTGTAAGATGCGCATCTTTTCGACTTTGATTTTTTGAAGATGTGAAAATAGAAGTAGGGATTCGCAAGTGTTTTCGACCTCCTTTGATGGAGAAATATGTGAGGAGCATGGCAAATGGGACAAGTATGATTGTGCTAAGCCACATCCCTATATCTGGGCCAAGTGTTCCGGATTTTACCATTTGTTCCCCGACCATCGAGATGATGTAATACGAAAGAAACACGCCTATCGCAAGTAGCACAGGCATTCCCAATCCTCCTTTTCTGGTGAGTGCCCCGATAGAGGCGCCCACAAAAAACAAGACCAAACAACTGATGGCCAATATGAATTTTCGGTGCCATTCGATCGCGTGTCTGTCTCTTCTTAATGTTCTTCCTTTGACTTTTTCCAAGGCATTTTCAATTCCTTTCATCTGACTTCTAGAGAGCTCTTTCGCTTTAGAAAAGGTGTTGTTTCTCTCGACTCGGGTTAACGTCGATAAAAAATGAGGTGTTGAATGATCGGGTGCTAAAAGAAGCAATGAATCTGAAAAATACCGTACGCCTCGTTTCCCATATTTTACAATCTCATTTCTTTCTAAATCAGCCATTTTGTCTAATGAATCTGTGGCTGTTTTAAGTTGATGAAGGGACATCATCTCATAGGATCTTCTGAATAAATCTTCATCAGCGAGGTCAAAATCTAAAGATTGCAAATCGATTCGCAAAATTTGAGATTCAAAGGCTGCGATAATATGTGGATGTAGTTTTTCCTTTCTTCGGACGTTGCTTTCGGGTTGTTCTTCATAACTCGCCCCATTGTATAATTCTATCACAAGCTCTTCACGGTGAGAATCGTGATTCATTGTTCCGCTTTCCGCTCTAATTATTCTAGAGGAGCTTTCTTCTTGATTGCGGTGGTCGTGGATTAAGATATCCGTCATCGTCCCTTTGGAGTCCTTGCTCTCCACCCGAATGGCGAACCCTTCAATCCCGGTATAAAAGACGCCTGGGCGTATATTTAAAGCGGGTCTTTGACGTGTCACAGAATAAAGTAATGCTCTGAATTTAACGTTTGCGCTGGGCCAAGCACTGCTCGAGAACCACAACGCTCCGCCAGAAATGATCAGCATAAGGATGATTAAAGGCCGTATGATATTCAGGAGCGACATTCCAGCAGACTGCATCGCAGTTAACTCATTTCTTTCAGCCAAATTACCGAGAGCCATTATGCTCGCAACCAATATTGCTAGGGGAAGAGCCAGGTTTACAATCCTTGCTGAAGCAAAAAAGATCAATTTTAAAATCACCCAAGGTTCAATGCCTTTTCCCATAAATTCATCAGCATACACCCATAAAAATTGCATATCTAGAACAAATAGTGCAACAGGGAATGTCACGGCCAAAGGACCGAGAAATGCTTTTAAGAGTAGAATTGATGTTTTACGCAATGAAATAAGTCCTTCGAGCAAAGATAGCATTGTAACTTGCCATCAATTAAAAATAGAATACAATGCGTCAAATATACTTTTCAAATACG
>CAJQPF010000078.1 GCA_905480095.1 uncultured Flavobacteriales bacterium | reverse complement strand
TACAGGTGAACCATTGCCAGCGTATGTGAGCTGTGCAACACGTCCGTTTGCACTTTCTAAAATGGCGGTCTCACTGTCCGTCGAAAGTTCGATGACGTTGTCGCCATTTCCTTTACCCTCAAGGCGCGTCACGTCAACACCGTCTCCATACTCGGAATTCTGTATCGTTCCGCCAGATTCAGGGGAAGGGAGGTGCGGCGATCCTGAGTACGTTCTAATAGAACCTACAGCGCCTTTACGAGAAGCCTTGTACTGGATGTCTTGGCCTGTTCCAGTTACAGCATTGTATTCTTCGTATTCATTGTACCCATAAGCGAGCGCCATGAAGTAATACGTGCGGTGATTAATCAGGGTGTTGCTGCCTTGTGCAAACGCATCTTTTGTCACTCTGAAGCTGTGCTGAACACCTTCGTTTGCCCCTTGCGCCATGAGGAATGGAACAGCTAAGCCCATTTCTTCATTTTGTACATAGTTCACGACATTCGAAATGTCGTCTATCACATCGCATTGAAAAATCAGTCTTGCTTTTTCAATGTCATTAAGATCTGCCGCTGATACGGTGTTGTCAGATAATTGATAGATTTGGTAGCCCTGGAATGTGTATGATCGCGAAAGACTGTCATATTCTTCTCCATCAACATCTAGCTTAGGGATACCTGGGTCAAACATCACGTAGTCTTCATTGAAGTTGTTTGAAAGTGAATTGTTATTCGTAAGGTAAATAATAAGCTCATTTTCAAGTTCTTGAATGGCAACATCTGGCGCATCCGGTCCACTCACGATTTCAAAACAATTGTCGAAAAGCGCTTGAGCCTTGTCGTCAGCTTGTCGCAGTAATTTGACACTTTCAAATGGGTCTCCGGCACTGGCTCTCGCCCAAACAACGCCCATCGTAATGTTGTTATAGTCACCTGGTTCAAGAACGAAAGGACCGGCTGATTGTATGAATCGTCTATCCGCAGGAGGGTTTCCTGAACTGACCTCTGTCCATGGTTGAGTACTGACCCCCACCGTTCCCCAATTGTATGGGTCTGTTTCTCCGGGAAACATGTAGTCACAAGGGATGTCTAGATTTGCTCCCGTAGCAGCACTTACACCATCTCCTCCATAAGCCATTTTCTGACCATTCTTCCAAATCCCATTCATGTAGTTGTAGTAATGAAGTGGGGTGGTCGGTTCTCCGTTAATGTTATTTCCGCTGTTGTTGTAGTATACAAAACGACGCATACCGAACCGCTCATTGTCGACGACACCATCACCATATCCAATTCCAATGCCTTCGTATGGGATACCCAAAGAATCAATCGCATCCGTAAACACCTCAGTCAGAGGATTGTCGATTTCGTCAGAATCTTGGTATGGACCCTCGAAAAAGTCAATACCTACAGCAGGTGGGTTCTCACCATAACCTGGCGAATCACTTGAGGGTTCGTCAAAAGCATCTCCATTGTATGCATATCCTAATCCTCTCTGGACGTCACAGCCTACATAATCATCCGTAGCGTTTCCGAGATCGGCATCTACCCAAACTCCAAAATATGTATCACTTAGGGTCTGAGTGCCTTGATTGATGAGGACATAGTTGTGAAACGTCATGTTATTAACCTCATCGTTCGTAGAGAATTGGAATACCTGTGCGCGTATTTCCATTCCAATAGGTTCTCCTTGAGATTCCGAATGAACGTTGCCTTTGTCATTAAAAATCCAGTAAAAGTTTCTGTCTCCATAAAGCGGAACGATATCTTCTCTTCTTCGTTCTTTACAATCTATTTCAGACAAGAAATCGTACCAAGGATAATCTCCTTGATTTGGATCATAAAACCCATCGCCATCATAATCCTGAAATGGCCCAAGATAATAGTCTTGGTTAATCGCTGGAAGTCCGTGGGCGGGAAAGTCATAGAAATAGGATGGAGTAGCGTATCCATCAGGAAACTCCTCATCCACAGTTCCAGCTTGAAGTGCATCAAAATATGATCTGTGAAGTTGCGCTTCTGCGCGAGTGGATACAAAGAATTCATCGTATTTCTGACACTCGATAGCATCGATTTCTGCACCCCCGTCATTTGTAAGGGGCCCCGTCCAGAAATCGTTTCCTTGTCTAAAAGTCAAGGCAGCAAGCTTAAGCTGTTGGTCAGGAGAGATTCCACCCATCCACAGCGCACCTGCATACAATGAACTTACACCTCCACCCTTAGGGACTTCGTAAGAACCGCTACTGTTCGCTCTGTCTTGCCAAAGAGATCCGCCGGTTTCAATAAGCGCTTTCACGTTATTCCATTCGATATCTCTCAGTGCCGTTGCTGGCGCACATGCTGCTGACCGAAGCTGAGGCAGCACTTCTGTACTGTTGTTATTTGAATTATCATTCGCCCCAGGAATTGGATCACCAACATATTTATATGCAAGTAATGGCTGAGCAAATAGTACAACAGCAAATAAGGAAAGAATACGTTTCATGAGTTTCTTGCTTGCAAACATCAAAAGTCGAATTTAAGACCAAGACGAAGTGTACGAGGGAGTCCTAAATTAAAAGGATTGTCCGTATACATCGTATAGTAGTTTCTAAAAGAGTCAGGATTTGTTTGGCTATTAATAAGTGGCTGATATTGAGCTGCCGCTAAGTAACCATCATCATTGCTAACACCGGTAAATCGGTATACTGAATTGATGTTTTGAGTGTTGAGTAAATTACCCACCCACAGGTAAACGTTTAGGTTCACAGTCTTGCTCTCTTCACCTTCTTTACCAATATTTATTGAGAAGTTTTTGTCGAGATTCAAATCCATATTAAATTGCCATGGAAGACGAGATCCGTTAATGGACCCTTCAGTTGATGGACTTATTTCACCTGTTATCGGAGTGGGGATTGAAGAAGCAGTATATGGGGTGCCAGACCCAAGGTTTGCAACAACATTTATCCCCATTTCAGCGAACAGTTGTCGTTCCTTGCCACCGAGATTTATGACGGGACCGTCATATTGTTCGCCTTTCCCATAACGGTAATCAACGTTGGCAACAATCCGATGACGTTGGTCATATGTAAGCGGGTTAATAGATCTTAGGTTTGGTAGCCCTGCATTTATAAGTGCAAGTGCAGTTTCTGTAGTTGACCCTGTTCCGTCAGCAAACTGAAGGGTATAGTTTGCATTGATTCTGATGTTTCCAGTTCGACGCATATCGTAACCGATTGTAAAACCTTTGACCGTTCCGAAGTCCAAGTTGCCAAATGCTCTGTATGGTCTCGGGTGCGCACCAATGAAGTTTCTTACTTGAATCATATCGCGCATCTCCTTATAGTATGCAGAGATTTTTATACTTGAAGTCTTTGTGAGAACTTGTTGGAATCCCAACTCATAATCGATTGTCTTCTCAGGCTTTAAGTCTGGATTTGAGATGAGGTTGTTTCTGCTTTCGATAAATAGGTAATCGATGGGAGAGAACCTATTGCTCGACGTAGGACGTTGCGTAAGAATATCGTAATGTGCGAAGAATACAGCCTCGTCGGAAATATTAAACGAAAAAGAGATACGAGGCATAATATTTACTTCTGGGACAAAGTCTTTAAACGCTTCGTTATCAAGTGGCGCCTTAGAGTCTACTAACCAGGGTGCAGGGTAAGGTTCGTTTACAGCAAGAACGTCAGGGTCATTAATTTCAGTTCCTACAGCGTTGTACCATGTATCACCATCTCTGTATCCAACAATAGCGTTGGGGTCATCAAGCGCATCAACATAGACCACATAGTCATCTCCAATGTTATCTGGAATTACCACATCTTCACCGAACGTACTGGTGATATACTCTGATCCAGCACCATCTACTGTAAGTGCGTCGCCTATCACGTAAGCATCTTTTAAAACACTTTGGTTTGCATCAAATCTATCAATACGCAAACCCACATTAAAGATGATGTCATCAAATGTGAAC
>CAJQPF010000077.1 GCA_905480095.1 uncultured Flavobacteriales bacterium | reverse complement strand
CCACTGCCACTACTTCCACAGCTTCAGTAAGACCCGTGGGGATGACAAAGACTTGGTATTGTTCAAGACCATCGCCTCCGTGCAGATAGGCTTCAGACATGGTCAACACAAGATCGGGACTTCCCAATTGGAGTCCCATGTCAAAATCGGGCATCCCTGGGTTGTCAGACGGATCCCCCTCTGGCATATCCGCACCCACCCAATCCACGATGGTTTGCTTCTCCTCCTCGGTCAGAAAACGCTCCCCATTTAATGTGGTGTAGTTGTGATCTGGGGTCCACGGGGGCATGTAGCCCGATTGTGTCACATATTCGATGTAATATCCATTTGAAGCGACCTCTTCATACGTCGTAAGGGGCATCGGCCCAAGTTCTCCAACTCTGTGACATTCTGTACAATTGTTGTAGATAATAGGGGCTATATCTAAGTGAAAAGTAGGGGTATTTAAAGTTTGGGCGAAGTTGAGATTGGAGCTCAAAACAAACAATACAAATAAAAAACTGGAGCAAGAAAAAAAGCGCATCGTTTACAATTTATAAGTAAGATAAGAAAGAGTTTGACAAATGCGTAAAATATGGGGAAAACAATCTCCTTTTGTAAGACACTCTTCCTGTTCTAACAGTAACTTTGTCGTGATTAAAATCGTTCGCTTTAAATAACCACCAAGTAGAATATGATACAATCTAAAAGTTTGAAAGAGACTTACAGCGCTGAACTTAACACCTACATTGGTCACGAGAAGAAAGCTTTAGAACTGATGCATTCCATCGGAAAATTACTTTTTGAGAAGAACATTGAATTGGTCTTATTTCGCAACCATTTAATTGACAAGAGTATTGGCGAGATCTTGAATTTACATCAATACGCATCTCAAGTTGTCGGAAAGCCAATTCAGGTGGATGATTCTGCACGTCTGGCTTCTGAAATCTACAACATGGACATCGCGCCTGCGAAGATTGACATTGGAAAACTGGCGAATGAATGGAAGAACGAAGGTGTGGAATTCCCCTCTATGACAGACTTTATCGCAGATAAACTGAGTCATTTCGATCAATTTGACAGCTCAGCAATAGAACCCAGGGATGTTGTCTTATTTGGATTTGGACGCATCGGACGACTCGCCGCAAGAGAACTCATTAAACAAGCAGGAAAGGGCCAACAACTTAGACTTAGGGCGATTGTCCTTCGATCAATAGATGACGTCACTCTGAAAAAAAGAGCTGCACTGCTTGAAAATGATTCCGTCCATGGTCGTTTTCCCGGAACCATTGAAATCGATTTCGAAAACAAACATTTAATCATCAATGGTCAACGGATTCAAATTATCGCTAGTTCAGATCCTTCTGCCATTGATTACGCTGGAAGAGGCATAAACGATGCGTTGTTAATCGACAATACAGGTGCATATAGAGACAAAGAGGCACTCAGTTTGCACCTTCAGGCAAATGGCATCAGTAAGGTCTTACTTACCGCGCCAGGAAAAGGCATACCAAACATTGTGTACGGTATAAACCACAGCAATTTAGACATTGACAAGGACCATGTTTTCTCTGCAGCGAGTTGTACCACAAATGCCATCTCTCCCATTCTGAGAGTCGTTGAAGACAATTTCGGAATCGTAAGGGGACATATTGAAACCGTGCACGCATATACAAATGACCAAAACCTTCTAGACAATCTTCACACAAAAGAACGTCGCGGAAGGTCTGCTGCAGTCAACATGGTCATCACTGAAACGGGTGCAGGAAAAGCCGTCACAAAAGTGATTCCAAGTCTCAACAACAAACTGACAGCGAATGCTGTAAGGGTTCCTACACCTAACGGATCTCTCGCGATTATGAATCTGGAACTTGAGAAAACAACAACACTTAAGGAAATCAATCAACATCTTAAATCAGCAGCCCTGATGGGCGACTTGGTGAACCAAATTCACTTTTCAGTCAATGAAGAATTGGTGAGCAACGACATCATAGGCAACGATTGTTGTGCTGTATATGACAGTCCTGCAACCATCGTGAGTCAGGATGGGAAAAGTGTGGTCTTATATACATGGTATGACAACGAGTTTGGATATACAAAACAGGTGATTCGTTTGGCCAAATATATTGCGAAGGTCAGACGTAATATTTATTACTGATGAAGATATTTAACATGAAGAATTACATTTGTTTGGGCCTCATCTTTTTCTGTATCAACATACATGTGCATGTGTGCGCACAGGACACCCTCTGGATCAATACAGGGGATTGGCATCAGTCCCAAGACACGATGTCTGTCTTGAGGTTTAATGAAACAGCTGTTTTTGACACCTCAAATGTTGCGCTCATTACTTCCACAGATGCTTCGTTATTTCTGACAGTCATCAATACGGATACAGAACCCCATGATTTCGGGGTAGACGGGCTTTGGAGTTTGGGTCTGGACATTCTTCCAAACGATACCACAACTTTTGAAATCCCGCCTATGGACATGGGAACGTACCGCTACTTCTCCAGCGATCTGAGAGGCGTGTATTTGGGTTTGTCTGGCGTGATGAAAGTGGGGCTAAATATGCCACAACAATTTCACTGGAATTTGGCGGACTGCATGCCCGAGCGGATGGATTCGATTTCTTCTGGTGGCGAGCTGCTTGATGATGCGCCTTATGTACCACGTTATTTCTCGATCAACTCTTATACGCATCCACACACTGCACTAGATGCAAATGGATATGTGGCACTTGCTTTGGGAGACACATGTACGATTTCAATTGTCAACAGCGGGATGATGGACCACGTTCTTCACTTCCATGGCTTTCATGTTGAGTATCTGTCTACCACAATCCAAACGTCTAGAATAGGATGGAGCAAAGACACGGTTCCGCTTCAACAAGGTGAAGGGATGACGCTCTTACTAATTGCAAATCAAGCGGGCATCTACCCCGTACACAATCACAATCTAATCGCGGTAACAAACTCTGGGTTTTATCCAGGCGGAATGCTTACTCATATAAATATAACGCCATGAGAGTATGTATCTCACTTCTGTTTGCCGCGTCATTGTTCTGCCTTAACGCTGCTTCCTATGTCGCTCAAACCTTCTCTCCTCCTCCACTTTTATTTACGGGAATGGACGGGATTTTAATATCTGATGACGGCATGGAAATTCCTATTTGGGGATATGGTCTTACGGCAAATGGGTATATCACCGTTCCCGGACCTTTGTTAGAATATGAGACCGGTGATGACGTGAACTTGGCTTTCGTTAACAATAGCCCAGAATCTCACACCATTCATCTTCATGGCCTTGATGTTGACCAGGCAAATGATGGTGTGCCCACAACATCCTTTATTGTGGTTCAAGATGAAGTAGGTTCCTACGCCTTTACGGCATCCGAACCCGGCACTTTTTTATATCATTGCCACGTTACCACGACCCTACATCTCACGATGGGCATGTATGGAATGATTCTGGTTCGCCATCCGGGAGGCGTGCTCTTTGAGGGAGGCCCTTCGTATTATTCTGATGCACCCCTTCTCTTTAGTGACCTAGAAATCGCGACCAACCTTGCCCCCGTTCAATCCTTTCCATTTCATGACATACGCCCTGACTACTTCATGGTCAACGGACGCTCAGGCAGCCAGCTAGAAACTGGAAGCACAGGGACACCTGGTGAGCCAGGAACAATCCTCTCGTGTCCCAATGGGGAGTCCCTCGCTCTGCGTTTGGGATCTATGGCCTACACCCTCACAAAATTAATCATCCCCTCTGAACTTGAAGCGATGTGCTACATGTCGGATGGCCGCCCTGTCCCGACACCTTTCGCGGTTGAGGAACTCGACATCTACCCAGGCGAGCGATTTACTGTCCTGATTTCACCAGACGCTGAATATGATGGAACAATCGAAGTACAATCATGGGACATGGTGAACAGGGAGTACGTTCACTCAAATTTCGTGCGAATTCGTGACGCCGCGCTCGATATCGGTGAACCTCAAATTCAAGAACCTTTGTCGCTTTCTATAAGCCCAAATCCTTCTCGTGATGTTATTTCTGTCCATTCAAGTGACGGAAGAGATCTTGCCGACTGGACCATCTACAATGCATCGGGTCAAATGATCACAAACGGGCATTGCAATTCACCTTCAATGCGAATTGACATCTCTAACTTCGAATCTGGTTCATACATCTTGGAGAGCATCAACGGAGCGAATCTCAGTCGCGCCAGATTCGTCAGGTGAGCACACATAGACACAGGCATCACTGAGGCGATTTTCACAAAACCGCAACACATTCAGACATGTGTTTTTCTCCCTGGATTAGATCGTGATATACCATGCTTGGAGGCATAGAATGGGACGCGGAGGAATCGATGCCTGCAATGCGCGAAGCATGGAATGAGGATACTTGTGTGATACTGACCGTCTCTACTCCGGAATCAAGCTTCATTTTTAAGTCTATCCCGGGATTGGAACAATGGTTTGCAAAATGAAAGTCTAAGGGAGCACCTTTCCATGACTGAAACCAACTTCGACGTTGTGCTTTCGCTGAAGCATCATATAAGGTTGATGAAGACCAAACCTTCTTGTGATCTACGGGGAATTCTTTAATAAATTTCACTTGGGCATCCCATCTAAATTCCCAGAGCATGTTGTTTTCAATGAGAATAAGGGTGAATGGTTCAACACCAGTAAGGACTACGTTCTTAAAAAAATCCGCCATATTGTCGTACTCAAAAGCCTCTAAAATCAGAGAACCTCGACTTCTTGTGTAATTTTTCTGAGGTGTGTGCTTTTCGAATGCTCCGTTTAAAAGACAACCGACCCTCCCAGATTCATCAACAGAAATCCAAGTACCACCAGCAACAGCGTCTTTAGGGTATAACATTCCATTGTCGATCTCCGGGCGCATGGTCTTGCGACCAGGCTTTTCATCTCTGCTTGAGATGAGCACAAATCCACCTGAATGGTCAGGCACGTAACTTACTGTGCACATGTTGCGCGATATCTAAGTGTGGAAGAGGCGACCCCTAGATCCGACACCATTTTCAAATCAATTCCACTTTCTATCAATGAAATTTTTATGATTGCCAAATGGTGAATGGCGTGGTCCAAACAATACGCAAGTTCACGTTCAACAGTCGTATCCATATCGATGTCAACCGAAACATCTACACCATAACTGGCCCGTAGTGTGATGTTCCTTTTGAAGGCGTTTTTGTCAAAAAAGGCGCTGGACATAAATACACTCGCCTTGTCTATAACTTGGAGGGCATAGGACACATCTGTTTCGATTCTCAAATCTCTTGCACGCGTATCATAACAAACCATATTTGCCTTCAAGCCTTGCTCAAGGGTCACGTAGAATTCTAAAAGATGTCTCACATGTTGTCCAATTGAAGCGCCACTCAAAACATCACGTTTTACAGAATAGATATCTTCTGGCATCTTTTCTAACAACGTGCGAATCTCTTCCAATTGTAGGATATTACTTGTGAGAAGCGTCATGAATGGGATGTTAAAAGCGGTTACGCTAAGTCGAAATGATCTTACAGACGAATGACGTTAACGCGCAGGACCTAATGGGGGTGACCAAACGTTTGTATAACCCACCTTCTATGTCCAGCGATTGAGGTTTACTTTAATGCAAACTTGACAGGGACGACATATTCAACCCTCACTGGATTTACGCCATCCGTACCAGGACGAAAGCCCGGCAGAGATTTCACAGCATTTACAGCTTCAAGTTCAAGGGAAGCCACAACCTCTGCTAGTGAGTCGTCTTTTATAGGAATAGAACGCATGATATCTACACCAGTGATCGAGCCATCTTTTTCAATGACAAACATGACGTATACCGTTCCGGAAACTTCTGCCTCAAGGGCATCAGAAGGGTAATTTAATACGCCTCCAACGTGTTCCATAATGGCTACAGAAGAGCAACGATAAATGTCTGCTGTTTCTGAATTCACACACTCTCCAAAGGCAGGCATTACAGCACAACGACGGACTGTGGCATCTGTGTCAGATTGTGCCATTGATATCAAAGAAAAGAAAACTGTAGAAAGGGCTAATAAATATTTCATGGGTTCAATTTAAGAAATTTGGTGCTTGTTTTTTTTCATATAAGCAATGAAACTCACAATTGCGGCGGCGGCCACAGCATAATACACCCAGTTCGGAATGGGTACAGGGTCTCCAGCTGCGTATGAGTGTAATCCACTCAGGTAGTAATTCACGCCGAAATAGGTCATAATCACGGACGAAAGGCCGAACAGGGTTGCGAAATTGTATGCAAAAACAGACTTGAGTCCCGGAATGAGTCTCATGTGCAAGATGAAGGCGTACACCAGTATCGAAACCAATGCCCATGTTTCCTTTGCATCCCATCCCCAATACCTCCCCCAAGATTCATTCGCCCAAACACCTCCCAAATATGTTCCCACACTGAGCAGTACAATGCCACCTGTCAAGGTCATTTCACTGATGTACGTCATCTCCTTGATGATCTTGACAATCGCGGCTTTATTTTTCTTTGTCAGAATCAAATACAACAACAGGTTTATGAATCCAATAATGGCGCCAAGCATCAGAAAACCATACGATCCAGCGATGAGAGAAACATGAATGGTAAGCCAATATGATTTAAGAACTGGGACGAGTGGAGTGATCTCAGGGTCCAGATAACTTAACATCGCAATGAGAAGGATGGCGCCACCCAGAACCATCGTCGCTGCCATCGCTCCAAGCGACTTTCGGGTAAAAATCAAGCCTGCAAGTACAGAAGTCCAAGCAATATAAATCATCGATTCATAGCCATTGCTCCACGGCGCACGTCCTGTAATATACCATCTCGCTCCCAAACCAGCAGTGTGAAATACGAACCCAACAATCACGAGGGCTACCAAAGCTGCCCTGAATTTCTTCGCCTTGCCTTCGGGGGAAAATACGGAGTAGAAAAGAAGACCTAGAAACAACATGCCAAGCATGAAATAATAAAGTGCGAGGCGATTGAAAACATTCGAGTTATTAAGTGCGATCTCCGTCACTATTCTCGATTTCGAAGGAATAACTGCAGCTCCGTTCACAGTTTGGTACTGCTTTAATTCTAACACAATTTGATTGCAGAGCTGGTAAATCTCTGCACCTGTTTCAGATTCTCCACTCTGCACGGATTGCATCGCATCATAAAGGGCTCTGCGATAGGTGCTGAAGAAAGCCTCAGCGATAGGCGAAGTGAGCGCTTCAGGAGCTTGTCTGGCTGAACGCTCGCCCACCCAAGTATTGTTCTCATCTCCTTCTATTGGAATCACCTTAAAAAAGGACCCTGCAAAAATCATCCCTACGATATTTACACGCTCATCAACCTTAATAAGTTGCTTCTCATACATCCCTCTTTCCGCAGGATTTTTACCGGTGGCATCACGGATTTCAGCACCAAGCTTGTAAGAACCATCTTCGAAGAAGAAATCCTTGTAGCTCGCCATATGACCTAAGGACACACCGATAATATCCGCAATACCCTCGTTTTCACCATACTTTATCATGGGTGCAGAATACCAATTCTGAGCATCGGCATACATCGACAATACGGTTGTACTCGCAGTAACACCATTGTATTTCGTCTTGCCAGTGACCTTGCGCATAAGTTCGTTTGAAAGCGTCTGCATGGGCTTCATGCGCCCCTTAAAGTCCTGAACAATCACTGTATTAAACAACTCGGCATGGTCATCGTCAACATAATACAATTCAGGGAGCACTGGTTTGATTGACTCCTGTGCGATCGCCGGTTGGGATAGGAAACTAGAAACACAAACCAAAGTCAGGAAAATAAATCTCTTGTCCTGAAGTTTTTTTAATTTTTGGGAAAGGATATAAAATCTGGTCTTTTTGCTGAAGAAAACCATAATAAGACCCAAAGTAAAAAAGGCATAACTGAAATAGGTAATCATGGTACCCCAGTAATCGTGATTCACACTTAGGTATGTACCGAGTTCATCCTGATCGAAGGAAGATTGAAAGAACCGAAAACCGTCGTGATCCAACACATGATTCATAAAGATTCTGTGATCTTCTCGAATTTGACTTCTATCGTCAATTAAAGTGACTTCACTGGCGTAAGAAGCGGGACTATTCGTCCCTGGATATCTGTCCATGATGAAATCATTCAGATATAAATTGAAAGGCAGTTGGATTCTTTTTGAGCCATAGCTCGCCGAAAAGTCCATACCATCAACTTGAAAGACTTCTGCATGGCCTTCCCCACCATTGCGGCCGAAGATATAGCGCTCAAACGGAACATCATCAATTGTGACTTTTAAGGAAATACCGATGGTTGAACTGTAATCAAGCTTCCGCCCCGTGCTGGTCAACCTGAGTTCGCCTGATGGCATGAAATCGCCAAAAACAAACCCTTTGTCGCCTGTATCATAAAGAGATCTGAGCTTCAGTGGATGAACTTTATTTGCAGAGAGTGCCGACTGAGTTTGGCTAATCATGACCATCTCAGACAAATCCGTTCGGGATTTAAAAAACAAATCTCCCTCTGAAAAATAAATATTGAAATCCGTCGGTGTGTCGGAGAAATCTACAGCGGATGAATCCGCAAGGGATTGACTGAAGTCGAAATTCAGGCCAAAAAGGGTCCTTCTCTCTCCCTCTCCGATGTAAAACTCTTGCCTGGAACCACTCCCCCCATAAACAATCTTGACAATAGGCTGACCAGAAGAAGACTGCGCAAGGAGGTTCGCTGGGTTGGGCAAAATATCCAATACTTCAACCTTCACTTCACGACCCGCCACATTGTACTTCTCACTGAAGGCGTTGCTTCCAATTGAAGAAAAGAGAACCGGCTCACTAAATTCATAGTTATTCCCATTGGCAGAAGCCTTGAAATTTAAATATGAATCACGAGAAAGTATGGAATTTGACGCCTCACCCTCTCGGATATGCATTGTCCCTTCATAACCGAAATACCTGGTTACTCCAGCACCTACGAGGATCATCACCATAGACAAGTGAAAGATAACCAGTGCCCATCTCTTTTGTGAAATCATTTTATATTTCACCACATTGACAACGAGCGTGATGGAGAACAGGATCAACAAAACTTCAAACCATCCAGCTTGAAACACGAGCTTCATTGCCGAACTGGTCCCGAAATCGTTCTCTATAAACGTTGCAACTCCAATTGCAACAGCAAATACCAGAATATAGATTCCAGCAAAAGAAGTAGAAAAAAATCGTTTCACTTTCGTTTATTTAATTGTAACCGCATCCTCCATAAGCAGCTCATACTTGTAACCTGCACCGAAATCTCTGTTTGTCGAAATCAAACCTTCAAATGCAACTGCCTGTCCAACAGAAACACTCTCCTCAGAAGTGATCACGAAATCATAGTCATCCGCTGAGCCATCTGCCAAATGAATCCAATTCCTGTTCATAATGGCATCGTTCACTTTCACTACTTCACCTTGAACCTTCACCTTTTTTCCAGAAAAACGAGCTGCATTAGACACAATGTCTGCGAGAGAAAGGACGCCTTCAACTGTTGCAGTCACGGGCGCTGTCTTGTTTGCCTTTTCAATGAAAGAGACCAAATATATTTGGTCAAATACTCTCCCAAATTCCTTGCTTTCAAAGTCTTCCATAAACAAACGCCCCGTATAAACATATTCTTCGCCTGCGATGAAGTCGTTCTTCAGTGTAGCAATCCAGTAGGGTTCTCCCACACTTAACCCGTCACCTTCTCCTTCAACTTTCAAATAAGAGTACTTCGATGTTTGGAGGACTTCTATGGCTTTTACCTGATAAGATTCATTTTTTGAAGATTCAGGTGATTTGTCGCCTGTAAAAATCCCCGTCCTGGAAGCATCACTTCCATTCGGTTCGATGACTTTCCCCTCATCACCGCATCCGAAAAGGAATAGAGCGCTAATAACCAGTAGTTTAAAACATATAAGAATTGAATTTCTCATTTTCAAAAGCGCTGTATGATTTTGACTGTAAATCTATGAAACACTACGCCACTTATAGAGGAAAAATCAGATAAAGCACATCGCGTTCAACCTTCTTTAACAACGTAGTCAGAATCCCTCCCTTTGAAGGGGTAAATTAAAGGGGCGCTGCTATACAATTATCCATTCTACGCCTCCTTCTAAATGTCACTTAATCTATCGTTAATTCGTAGTTCACACCGCGTTCTGCAAGTCCATCAAGGATAAACTTCACACATGCGTGATTCTTACCGATAAACTCAGGAACGATGATTCCCTTCTCATCATACAGTCCTTCAGCAAGCATCCTGATTGCCATCGTGGCAGTATATCCCGTTGTCCGCGCCATACTGTGAACCTTCGTTTCAGGGCAATACTCGTCAAAAAGAGTATAGGTGTGTCGCGCTGGCTTGCCGTTGTGGACTCCCGCGACCTCGATGCGCATAATCGTGTAGTCAACTTCTCCAGGCTTAAGTTCCCACTGTGGGAAAAGAAGCTTCGCAGTAAGGTCAATGGGGCGGACATTTACCCCGTTTACTTCTGTGGGTTCAGCACTGAAAAATCCAGCTTCTCGCATAATCTCCATTAACCTGATGTGACCTGGATAGCGAAGTGTTTTCTCTTTAATATTGGGGATGTGAGGCATGGTCTTCGAGAGCGACCTTATGCCATCGCTGTTAAACGTCTCAAGCGTTCCAACCTTATCGAAATGAAGCAATTCCGGCTCAGACAAAGCGGGCATCGTCACAAGCTTCCCATTCTCAATATAACGCGCGGGTCGTGTATACTCCTCTATCACATCGATGGGCGAAAAAACAGCTTTGTACTCGTAAGGAAGTTCTCGCACCTTAGGCAAACCGCCAACGTAGATTAAAATGGAATCGGTTTGGTCTAAAATAGAATCCACATATCCGGGAAGAATGTTACTCATCCCTGGAGCCACTCCGCAATCCACAATGGCTGTCACACCATTTGCTTTTGCCAAACCATCTAACGTCAACGCATCTTCAGGAAAAAAGGAGATGTCTACCACATTTTTACCCGCCTTTAAAATGCGTTCTGTGGTGCGATACCCCATAAATCCGGGAACAGCATTCAAGACCAGGTCGTGGTTTTTCAGGACCTCCAGAAGCGCATGCTCATCGTCCAAATCGACCTCCACAGTTGCAATGTTATGGCGCTTAAATTTATCTAAGTTCTTGCGGCTGATATCAGCTACCGTGACTTCAAACTCCGAGCCCTTGGCAAGATCAAAAGCCATGGGGGCACCTACAAGGCCCGCTCCTAATACGATTACTTTCATGGTCGTAAGATTATAAAATGATTGCTATTAATTTATTGAATGCGAATATATGACTCTCCTATTTTCACACCTTCAATCTCCGCTTGATCCATTCTCTGCTTGCGAAACTCCCCTGAATGATACATGTCAGCTTGGTTATCGAAATATGGACTGAATACATTGCCAGATTGTCCGGTAGGGAGAATACTTTCAGAGGCGTTGACATCTCCGAAATCAACAGACACACGCATTGCTGGACCTGAGAACACTTCGAAATCAACAGTGTCTGTTAACTTGAATTCATATTTACACAGCGCGTCCTTGGCCGATGGGACTTCATACCTCCCCACATTAAATAAATCATCTAAAATCTCCACTTCTCCCATCGCGTGTTTGTGCGTGAGATGGTGG